>JAADEK010000111.1 GCA_013153455.1 Aquificota bacterium | reverse complement strand
AGCGTCACTCCCATAGCCTTGTCGTGCCCTCCCCACTTTACGAACATTCCCGATAGCTTGCTTACCTTTGAATACACGTCAACGTCGTCGGAACTCCTTATGGAGCCCGTCGCCCTGTTTTTGCCCTTTGAGAAGACCGCGACGGGTTTCCCGAGCTCCCCCGCGAGCCTTCCCGCTACTATGCCGAGTATGCCCGGGTGCCAGTTTTCGTCCCAAACGACGATGAAGTTGTCCTCCTCAAGGGCTTGAGCCTTCTTGAGGGCTTCTTTGTAGGTCTGGCGTGTGAGGCGTTTCCTTCGCTTGTTCAGCTCCTCAAGTTGCTCCGCCAAGGATTTTGCCACCTTTTCGTCTTCCTCAAGGAGGAGCTTTAAGGCTATGCGGGGTTTTGATATCCTTCCCGCGGAGTTAAGGCGGGGCGCTACGGAGAAGTATATGTCGCGCGAGGTTATCTCGTCGTCTTCCCCGAGGGCGCTTTTTAGGAGTTCCCTGACACCGGGCTTCCTCAGCTCACCGCGGGCTACCTTCGTGAGCATCTCAAGACCGCTGACGGTGAGTATGCGGTTTACGAGGTTTATGGGCATATAGTCCGCGAGCGTTCCGAGGGCGACGAGGTCAAGAAACTCATCCGGGTCTTGCTCCGCGTTTGTCTCTTGGATGAGCATCTTGGCGAGGAAGTATGAGAGCGCGGAGGAGGACAGGGCTTTTAGCGCTTCTTCTTTTGCTCCCGCTTTTGGGTTAACGAGGATTGCTTTCTTGGGTGTTTGCGTCGGGACGTTGTGGTGGTCTATAACTATAGTCGGGAGATTTGAGCTGTCTATCTCCCTCACCGCGGACGTTCCGTTGTCAACGGTTATGAGGAGTTCCCCGTATTTTTCAAAGACGCTCATAAGTTGAAGGGAAAGCCCGTAGCCCGTTCTTCTGTCGGGCAAAACCGGGTATACCTTCGCTCCCAATTTTTTAAGTGTTTTGTAAAGGATTGAGGTGGCGCTTATGCCGTCAACGTCGTAGTCCCCGTATACGATAATCCTCTTTTGCTTCTTTACCGCGTCAAGTATTCTCTCAAGCGCGGAAGTAAGTCCGTCTATGCAGTCGGGAGAGGGAAGGTTTTTAAGACTCGGGTTTAGGAACGCTTCCGCGTATCTCTCCACCCCCCTGTTTACGAGAAGACGGGCGATAAGGTGTCCGTATACCTTCTCAAGCTCGGGGGGGACGCTTCGCTCTTTGTAGAGGAGTCTCCAGCGCCTGTTAGTTACTCCCCTCATTTTACCCTATTAATCTTAAGGTATTCACGCGTGCCTTTCCATGCGTAGTGGAAAAATGAAATCACCGCGAAAGCGGTCCCGAGCGTTTCAAAAAGAAAGATGAGGGGTCTCAGGGTGTAAAGGTTAAGGGCGTTTGCGAGCGCCACGGTGATGAGGGCAAGTGAAACCGTGAGGGTTGTGAGCTTCCCGAGAAGTGAGGGCTCAGGTGTGATGCCCCGCTTCTTCAGGGCGTATCCCCCGACGATGAGGAATACATCCCGAAAGAGGAGGGAGAAAAAGAGCGAAGGGCTGAGTGAGATATCCGAAATGAAGGTGTAAGAGAGGAGCGAAAAGAAGGTAAAGGCTTTGTCCGCGAGCGGGTCAAGGAGTTTGCCGAGGGGTGTGCTTGCGCGGAGTTTCCTCGCTAAAAAGCCGTCAAGGAAGTCCGTAAGGGCGAGTAGGGCTATCAGAAGGAGGGCAAAGGGGTGTTTATCCCTCAAAACGAGCAGGGGAACGAGGGGAGAAAGGAGGAGTCTAAGGAGTGAGAGTGTGTTTGGAACGTATGAGCTCAAGGACGCGCTCAAGAACTTCATCCCTGCTCATGTGCGTCGTGTCTATGATGTGGGCGTCGGGTGCGGGTCTGAAGGGGTATTTGGGTCTTTCCATGTCCCTTTTGTCCCTTTCGGTAATCTTTCTCAGGATTTCCTCGTATGGGACTTCCTTCCCGAGTCTTTTTAGCTCTTCGTATCGCCTTCTTGCCCTCTCTTCGGGCGATGCGGTTATGAATATCTTTACATCCGCGGAGGGGAGTATGTGCGTTCCCGCATCCCTTCCCTCAACGATTATCTGGGAGTTTCCTATGAGTTTTCTAAAAAAGAGGTTTATCTTCTCACGAAAACCCGGAATCGCGCCGAGTTCCGAAGCCCTTTTTCCTACCTCCTCCGTTCTTAACTCCTCGGGAGGTATTTCCCTTCCTTCAACCCTCAGGAGCGTCTCCCCGACGAGGGGTATGACCTGAAGCTCCCTTTTAAAGAGTTCCTCGTAGCGTTCGGGAGGTATACCGAGCTTTATTGAGATGTATGCGAAGGCTCTGTATACGAGCCCCGTCTCAAGGTATGGAATTCCCAAGCGTTTTGATATCTCCTTCGCGAGTGAGGACTTTCCGCTCGCGGAGGGTCCGTCTATGGTGATTTTCATAATTAATGATTTTAAGTTATATACTCACCCTCACCCGTTATGATGCTCTCGTCTTTGTCAACTATTCCTTTTAGTCTGAGCTCAAGGTCCGCGGGTCTTCGTGCGTAAAGCAACGCGGTCTCAAGGTCTATGTAGCCCTGTTTGTAGAGCTCCTCAAGGTGTTGGTCAAATGTCTGAGAGCCGTAGACGGACTTACCCTTTTCTATCAACTCGGGTATGTCCTGAAGACGGTTCTCAAGTATCGCCTCCCGAATTGTTTGGGTCATTATCATCGTCTCAACGACGGGTATCTTACCGCTCCCGTCTTTCCTCGGTATCAGACGCTGGGAGTAGACCGCAAGGAGCGTGGACGCGAGCATCTGCCTCACTTGGTCTCTGTGCTCAAGCGAGAACATCCCCACGAACCTGTTTATGGTCTCAACCGCGTCAAGTGTGTGGAGGGTTGAAAAGACGAGGTGACCCGTTTCCGCAGCGTGGAGGGCGGTCTTTGCGGTTTCCATGTCCCTTATCTCACCGACGAATATGATGTCGGGGTCTTCACGGAGGGCGGACTTAAGACCGAGGTAAAAGCTTTCGGTGTCCCAGCCTACCTCCCTTTGGACTATGAAAGACATCAAGTCCTTAAAGAGATACTCAATCGGGTCCTCTATCGTGATTATTACCTTCCTAAAGCGCTTGTTTATCTCGTTTATGATTGACGCTATGGTGGTTGACTTACCGCTTCCGGTCGGTCCCGTTACGAGGATTAGTCCCGCGGAGTGTTTGAGCGCGGTTTGGAGCATAACGGGGGGAAGGTTGAGGCGCTTAAAATCGGGTATATCGTAGGGAATTACGCGAATAGCCATACCGTAGGTTCCCCTTTGCTTGTAGACGTTTACACGAAAGCGAGAGAGCTTCGGAATTGAGTAAGAGATATCAACCTGCCCCTCGTTCTCAAGCTGTTCGCGTTTTTTTGCGTGTTTTCCTATGACCTCCTGAAGGAAGACCTCAAAGAGTTCAACGTCAAGGGGAGGAAATTCTTCAAGAACCTCAAGCCCTCGGGAGGTTCTCAGGACGGGGCGAACCCCGACCTTCAGGTGTATATCACTCGCTTTCTTTTCCAGAGCTTTCTTGAGTATGCTGTCCAGCAAGACCCGCAGCCTCCTTTACCTTTCTCTCTATTTCCTCAACAAGCTCGGGATGTTCCTGCAGATACTTCTTAGCTTGCTCCCTGCCCTGACCGAGGCGCTTGTCCCCGTAGCTATACCACGAACCGCTCTTCGTTATAACACCGAGGTTTACCGCTGTGTCTATGAGGTCGCAAAGCTTGCATATGCCCTCGCCGTATATGATGTCAAACTCCGCTTCTTGGAACGGAGGCGCGAGCTTGTTTTTAACGACCCTTACCTTAACGCGGTAGCCCTTTCTCTCACCGCCTTCCTTTACCTCACCGAGCCTCTTTACCTCAAGCCTCATATCGGAGAAGAACTTGAGCGCCCTACCGCCGGGCGTGGTTTCCGGATTTCCGAACATCACACCTATCTTTTCCCTTACTTGGTTTATGAATATGAGGGCGGTGTTGCTCTTGTGAACCGCTCCCTTTAGCTTCCTGAGAGCCTGAGACATGAGGCGGGCTTGCTTACCCACCTGCGCCTCTCCCATCTCGCCCTCAAGCTCGTCCTTCGGAACGAGAGCAGCGACGGAGTCAACAACTATAACGTCAACCGCTCCGCTGTTTATGAGGCTTTCCGCGATTTCAAGCGCCTGCTCACCGTAGTCGGGTTGTGAGATGTAGAGGTTTTCAACGTCAACTCCGAGCTTTTTGGCGTATTTGGGGTCAAGGGCGTGCTCCGCGTCTATGAAAACAGCGACACCCCCGCGCTTTTGAGCTTCCGCTATGACGTGTAGGGCGAGCGTGGTTTTCCCGGAGCTCTCAACCCCGAAAATCTCCGTAATCCTTCCCTTGGGTATACCCCCTACGCCGGTCGCTATATCTAAAGAGAGGGCACCCGTGGGAATGGCTTCAACGGGCACGGTCTCAACCGCCTTGAGGGGCATAACCGCGCCCTTCCCGAAGCGCTTCTCAATGTTCGTAAGAGCTACTTCCAGCGCCTTCATCTTCTCGGATAAGTTCTCGCTTACCTTCGCCATACGTCAAACCTCCACTACCCTTGGAACTACGAAAAACCCGTCCTCGCTTTCGGGAGCGTTCATGAGGACTTTTTCCCTCGGCAAGGACGGACGGACTTCATCGTCGCGCATGGGGGTTTCCTTGAAAGGTTGAATATAAGGTTCTACATCGGAGGTGTCAAGTTCTTTGAGTATGTCTATGAAGTTAAGGATATCCCCCATCTGGCGC
>JAADEK010000052.1 GCA_013153455.1 Aquificota bacterium | reverse complement strand
GTAAAAGCCCTCACTCCCCGAGTGTGCTCTTGAGGTAATCCCTTCCCTTCGTTATTATCTCAAGGACTTTCAGAACGTCGTCCTCAAGGAGGGACGAAAGCCTTATCAGGGCTTCCTTTAGTTCCGTGGTTGATATACCCTCCGTTCTTGGCAGGTAAACGACCTCACAATACTCCTTAAGGTAATCAAATTTTCCCTTCCAATCGTCGCCTATAACAAAAACGTCAACGTTGTATTTCTTTATGTCGTGAACCTTTTGCTCCCAGTTTCTTTCCGGTATCACGAGGTCAACGTATTTTATAGACTCAACTATCTTAGCCCTGTGCTCGTAAGGAAATACGGACTTTTTACCCTTTATCTCGTTAAACTCATCCGTTGATACACCCACGATTAGGTAATCCCCCAGCTCCTTTGCCCTCCTGAGGAGGTTAAGATGACCTATGTGAAAGAGGTCAAAGGTTCCGTATGTTATCACCACCTTCCCGTTCTTCTTCTGCATTAAGGGAATTATCTTACACTTAAATTAACAATGCAAGGAGGCGCGTTAAGGCTCAACCACCACGCAGTGGTGAAAGTCTATGTAGCGCCCGTGCGCGGACTCAACGTCCCTCTCACTAACCCTTTGTATCCTTTTCGGATACTCCTCGTCCATCCTCCAACCGAACCCCATCACCTCAAAAAAGCCGAGATACCAAGCTTGCCTGAGCCTCGTCTCGTGGTCAAGCAAAAAGTCCCCTACGATTTTCCTCTTCGCTATCTCAACCTCCTCGGGCTTCACATCACCCTCCGAGACGGTCTGTATGAGGTCTCTCAGGGCGTCCTCCTTCTTTTGGGGCGACGTCCCCACGTAAGCAAAGAGCCTCGGGGCGGTGTAGCGCGTAGGGTAAAAGGAATACGTAGCGTAAGCGTATCCCTTCTCCTCACGAAGACGCCTAAAGAGCCTTGAGGTCATACCCTCACCGAGCAAACTGTTGAAAACCTTAAACGCAAAGTAGTCATCGCTTTCTTTGGGAGGGGCGTTAAAGGCGCAAAGTATCGTCGCCTGAGTCCCGGGGCGCTTTACCCTCCTTACCTCGCTTTCTTTTATCCTGCTTTCCACCTTCAGAAGCTCAAACTCACCCTCCGGTATCTCCGAAAAAACCCTCTCAACGAGGGGAAGAACCTCCCCCGCCCTGAAATCACCCACGAGAACGACAACTACGTTTTTCCCCCTCCTTATCTCACCGAGGCGCCTAAAGAGGTCTTCCCTCCTTACGCTCATCACGTCCTCCTCCCTCCCCAAGGGTGAGGTCTCGTAAGGCGTCCCGCGGTATGTAAGTTTCCTCAGCTCCTCGTATGCGAAAGCCATACCGCTTTCAAGCTTAGACCGAAGAGCCATCACCTGATTCCTCTTTTCCACCTCAAGGACGTCCTCCTTTATAAGGGGTCTCATCAAAACATCACCGAGAACCTCAAGAGCTTCCTCAAGACCCTCAACCTTCGTTGAGAAACCAATCTCCGAAAAATCGTCCGAGGAGGTTGAGAAGACGTATCCACCGTATTTCTCAAAAGGGTAAGAAACCGAAAAACTATCGGGAAATCTCTCCGAACCCTTCAGAAGCATCGTAAAAAGAAGCAGCGTCTCCCCCCTCTTTTTCTCCTTATGCTGACCCCCCTTCACGAAAACAACGCCCGAAACTATACCCTTTCCCTCGGTTTCCTTCAGTATCACCTTTACACCGTTCTTCAGAGTCTTCTCAACCACGACCTCGCCTCCGAAAACAAACCAAAGGAGAACAAAAAACAAACTTAAGGGAGCTATAAAAATGTGTAATCTCATCAACTAAGAATTATAACTACATTATTACCGATGGCATCGGTGCTCATAGTTGAGGACGACGAGAACCTCAGGAAGATACTCCTGAGGAAGCTGGGGGAGAGGTTAAGCGTCAAGGGTGCAAAAGACGCAAATGAAGCCCTTGAACTGTTTGAAAAAGAACAGCAAGACGTTGTCCTCCTTGACATAAAACTGCCCGACGCGGACGGAAGCTCCCTCATAGAGCACTTCGTCCGTCGCGGAGCGAAGGTAATCGTCATCACCGGCTACGGTGATATAAGAACCGCGGTTGAGTGCGTAAAGAAGGGAGCCTTTGACTTCATACAAAAGCCCTTTACCTTTGACCTGCTTGAGATGAGCGTCAAGAAAGCCCTAAAAGAAAAAGAGCTTGAGGAAGAAAACAAAGCCCTGAAGGACTACCTCTTCGGTAAAGAAAACGACTATCTTTTGAAGACGAACAACGAGAAATTTAAAAAAGTTTTAAAGACCGCTGACGCGGTGGCAAACACAGACCTCCCCGTCCTCATAAGGGGGGAAACGGGCGTAGGCAAAGAAGTCCTCGCCCGATACATACACGCTTCTTCCCCCCGAAAAGACAAACCCTTCATAGTCGTTGACTGCACCGCGATACCCGAGAACCTCTTTGAGAGCGAACTTTTCGGGCACGAAAAGGGAGCCTTCACCGGGGCGACGGGGAGGAAACTCGGACTTGCGGAGATAGCAAACCGCGGGACGCTCTTCTTTGACGAGATAGGCGACATGCCACTTTCGCTCCAGGCTAAACTCCTTCGTTTCGTTGAAACAAAAAGCTTCAGGAGGGTAGGGGGACTCAAGGACATAACGGTTGACGTAAGGATAATCACCGCAACGAACAAAGACCTTGAGAAGCTCGTAAGGGAAGGAAAGTTCAGGGAAGACCTATACTGGAGGCTTAACGTCGTTGAGCTTGAGATACCGCCCCTCAGGGAAAGACGGGAGGACATACCCCTCCTTGTTGACTTTTTCCTCAAGAAATACCGAAAGAAGATAAAGCCCGAGACGATGAAGGAACTCATCAGCTACGACTGGGAGGGGAACGTCCGCGAGCTTAAGAACGTCATAGAAAGGGCTTGCCTCCTGTCAAAGACCCCATACGTTGACGAGGCGATATGCCTGAAGAAAAAGAGCGTGAGCTGTATAGAGAAGATGATGGAACGCCTCCCGACGCTTTCGGAGCTTGAGAAGATGTATATAGCCTTCCTCTACGAAAAGCTCGGGGGTGATGTGAACAAGATGGCGCAAGTTCTCGGGTGTAGCAGGAGAACCGTCTTTCGGAAGCTAAAGGAGTTAAGGGAGGGGAAAACTGACCTCAAAGACGCTCCCTTCACCCGGTGAGCTCTCAACCCTCACGTATCCCCCGTATCTCCCCACAATCTCGCTCACTATAGCAAGACCCATACCGCTCCCTTCCCTCTTCCCCTTTCCCTTGTAAAAGGGAAGGAAAATCTTATCAATCTCGTCCTTCTCAATACCCTCCCCCTCGTCCCGAACCCGAACAATAGCCCTGTCCTTTTCCTTCCTCACCTCAACCCACACCCTGCCCCCCTCTTTACTTGCCTGAATCGCGTTCAGAACGAGGTTAAGAACCAAATGCCTAAAGTCCGCCTCATCGCCCACCAAGAAAACACCCTCCTCAACACTCGGTATCAGCTCAACCCCTCTTTTCCTCGCGTATACACCCAAAAGCTCAAGGACGTCAAGCGTCGCCCTCCCGAGGTCAACCGCGGAGGAGCGCCCCGAGCCCCGAACGAGCAAAAGAAGCCTGTCCACTATAGACCTGCACGTGTTCAGCGCCCTCCTTATGCTCTCAATCTCCTCCGAGTTTCCGAAGCGCTTTTGAAGCTCATCCAAAGAAAGCCCTATCGTCGTGAGCGGGGTGCTGAGCTCGTGAGAAAGACCGAGGGCGAGAAACCCCACCGAACTGAGCTTCTGGTGAAGACTGAAAAGGTAAAACCTATTCCCGTCTGATATATTCCTGATAAACTGGAGAATCTTTCCGTCCCTCATCGGGAAAGCGCATATCTCAACCGGAACCTCCCTCCCGTCTTGTGTGTAGTGCGTGTGGATGACGCTCACGCTCCTTCCGAGCCTCTCTATCTCCCTCAAGGGACAAGGATGACACTCCCCCTCACAAGGCGAGCTCCTCCTGTGAGAAACCTCGTAGCACGCCCTACCTACCACCTCCTCCCTGCTACAGTAGCCGTTTTGCTTTACGTAGCTCTCGTTCGCGTATACGATTCTGTAGTTCCTGTCTATGATTACCACCTGCTCCCCGAGCTCGTCAAAGACGCCCCAATAATCAACCATACTCGGATATTTTAGGGTCAAAAAAGACACACGTGTGCCAATCCTGACACATTCCCCTCTCCGAGAAGCCCGAAAATCGGGAAGATCGCACGGGCACAAAAATTGCTAATAAGGAGCAAAAGGAAGGAGGTAAATGTATGGGAGTAAGCAGGAGAGAGCTTTTTAAGGTAGCAGGGCTCGGTGCGGTTCTCGGCGCCCTTCAGCTTCCCTCAATCGCTTGCGCAGCGAAGAGCGCAAACAGCATGCTCCCCCCCTCAAAGGGGAAGAGGATAGTAATCGTCGGGGGAGGATGGGCTGGTGTAACCGCTGCGAAATACATAAGGAAGGAGATACCCGACTCGGAGGTCGTCCTCATAGAACAAAGGAAGCTCTTCATGTCGTGTCCCATCAGCAATATATGGCTCGCGGGACTCGTAGACCTTGAGTTCCTGATGCACGACTTTCTAACACCCGCGTCCAAATACGGGTATACCTTCATAAACGCAACCGTCACCGACGTGGACAGGGAGAAAAGGAGGGTATACACGGACCAAGGATACGTTGAATACGACTACCTCATACTCGCCCCCGGAATCAGGTATAACTACGAGGCTTGGTTCGGGCAGGACAAAGAGATGGCTCGCTACACACAAAAGCACTTCCCCTCCGCCTTCATACCCGGGAGTGAGCACCTGAGACTCAAGAAGAAGGTTCACAACTTTGAAGGGGGGACGTTCGTCCTCGTGGTCCCGCCACCTCCCCACAGGTGTCCCCCCGCCCCTTACGAGAGGGCTGCTATGATAGCTCACGTCTTTAGGGAAAACGAGGCAAAAGCGAAGCTCGTAATCCTTGACCCCAAACCAAAAATAGCCCCCAAAGGTCCCGGCTTCAGGATGGCTTTTGAGGAGCTATACCTTGACATCATAGAATACGTCCCAAACGCGAAGGTCAAGGAGGTAGACCCCGTAAAGAAAGTTATAAAGACGACCGCGGGAGAGTTTAAGTTTGACGACGCGAACCTCAACCCGCCCCACCAAGCTGCGGACATAGCTTGGAAAGCTGGACTCGTGAACCCGAAGACCGGTTGGTGCGACGTTGACCCCATCACCCTCCAGTCAAAGGTAGACCCCCGGATATTCATACCCGGGGACGCGAACTCGGTAAAGGGCTTTCCGAAGAGCGGTGATATGGCAAACAACCAAACCAAGTATATGCTCGTAAAAGCGATAAAGGCGATGATAGAAGGAAAGGACCCCCTTGAATACGTAAAGGCTCCGACGAACACCTGCTACTCAATGGTAAACGGTGACCCCATGGAAGCAATCGTCATAAACGTCATATACGACATAGACAAGCAAAAGAGGATGCCCGTGAAGAAGAAGGTAAACGTCCAAAACGAGCGCTCAACGAAGCTCGCAAGAGCTACATTTGAGTGGGCTAAGGCTATGTATAGGGACATGTTCTCCTGAGGTGCGTGTATGAACAGAAGACAGCTCATAAAAACGTGCACATCACTCGCGACCCTCTCCCTCTTTTCCTTCACCTTTTTGAGCGCCCGCCTGAGCGCTCAGGAAAACACCTTCAAACGCTACAAAAGGGCTCTCCTCCTTGACAAAAACGGAAACCCAATCTCTCCCGACTCAATAGAGCGGGGGAAACAGTATATATTCTTCTACCCATACCGCTCAACACCAGCATTCCTTATAAACCTCGGCAAGGAGGTAAAGCCCGCGGTTGTGAAGCTCTCGGACGGAACGACGTATGAGTGGAAAGGGGGTGTGGGACCGAAGAAGAGCATCGTCGCGTTTTGCGCCATATGCCCCCACCAGCTTAGCTTTCCCACACCCGAATACTCCTTCATAAACTACTACCCGCCCGATAAGCGCTCAAAGACCGCAAAGAGGGGAAACGTCATACAGTGCTGTGCGCATATGTCGGTCTTTGACCCCGAAAGGGGGGGTATCGTTTTGGACGGACCCTCCGAGTATCCCCTCCTTTCAATAGTCCTTGAGGAGAGCGAGGGCAAACTCTTTGCGGTGGGGACGCTGGGGGTTGAACTCTTTCGGGACTTTTTTGACGCATACCGCTCGGAGCTAAAAAAGATGTATGGCTCATTCAGGAAAGCTAAGAAAAAGGTTGATAAATCAGTAGTCCTTGAGGTGGAGGAGTATGTCAAGGAAATCATTTACTGTTGACAGGAGGGCGCTGATAGCGGGCGGACTGCTCGCGGTCTTCGCGAGGAAAGGGCTTGTCTTCGGAGAGACGAGGGGCAACAGGGTCCTCGTGGTGGGGGGAGGGTATGGGGGTATAACAGTAGCAAAATACGTAAAGAAGTTCGCACCGAACGCGGAGGTCATCCTCGTAGAGAAAAACTCCATGTTCGTCTCTTGCCCGCTTTCAAACCATTACTTGGTTGACCTCGTTGATTTCGGAGAGCTTTGCTTCCCGTATAACTCTCTCGTGGTCAAATACGGGGTGAAGTTCCTCAACGACGAGGTTCTTGATATAGACCTCCAGAGGAGGGAGGTAATCACGAAGGGGGGGAGGGTGCGTTACGACTACCTCGTCCTCTCCCCGGGCATAGAATACGACTACGACGAGAACCCCGCGCTGAGGGAGGTCTACTGGCACTACCCGCCCGCCTTCAAACCCGGGAGCGAGCACCTTTATCTGAAGCGCATGCTTGAGAGCTTTGAGGGCGAGACGATACTCATAAGCGTCCCGAAGATGCCATACCGCTGTCCTCCCGCACCCTACGAGAGGGCTTCCCTCCTCCTTTCATACATAAAGCGCGAAGCGCTTCCCGTTCACCTTTACTTCGTTGACGAGAACGACGGACCCCCCGTCTTGAGGGAGGGCTTCCTCAAAGCCTACAGGGACTTTTACAAGGACGTCGCCACATACCTAACGAACACAAAGATACTCTCCGTTGACCCCAAAGCCCGGAAAGCGGAAACGACGCAGGGAACAATAAGGTTTGATATGGCGAACTTCATACCGCCGATGAGGGCACCCCGCCTCCTTGAAAGAGCGGGGCTCCTGAAGAAGGGTCAAAAGTGGGTAAAGGTAGACCCCCTCACATACGAAACCGAGCACAGAAACGTCTTCGTGATAGGTGACAGTTGTGAGACTTATCTGCCAAAGAGCGGTTACGCGGCGCACTCCGAGGGAAAGATAGTCGCAAAAATCATATCCGCGAGGATAAATAACAAAAAGTGGGAGGGTGAACTCGTCCAGCAGGGGATATGCTACGCGATGGTAAACCTCAGACAAGCCATCGTCCTTGAGATTGAGTATAAATACGACCTTGAGACGAAAAAGGTAAAGAAACTCGTTTACGAGGACAACACGTGGAAGGTATCAACCGCCAAGCGCTACTACGAGTGGGCGAGGGGGCTGTGGAGGGACCTCTTCACCTGAGGCGCTTTTCGTGCCTCCTTTTTCTAACTTTCCTTTAAAATTATTAGAACTATGAACGTATACGAGGGCGAGCTCGTCGCGAGCGGTATAAAGCTCGGTATAGTAGCCTCGCGTTTTAACCACGCGCTCGTTGACAGACTCCTTGAGGGTGCGGTTGACTGCTTCGTCCGCCACGGGGGAAAAAAGGAAGACATCACCCTCGTAAGGGTTCCGGGCTCGTGGGAACTTCCCGTCGGTGCGGGGGAACTCGCGAGGAGGGAAGACATACACGCGGTCGTCGCCCTCGGCGTTCTCATACGCGGTCAGACCCCTCACTTTGAATACATAGCGTCGGAGGTATCAAAGGGGCTCGCGAACCTCTCAATAGAGCTCAGAAAACCCATTACCTTCGGTGTTATAACCGCGGAAACCCTTGAGCAGGCGATAGAGAGGGCGGGAACAAAGCAGGGAAACAAGGGATGGGAAGCGACGCTTTCCGCCATTGAGATGGCTAACCTCTTTAGGAAGCTGAGATGAGATACAGGAAAAGCGCGAGGGATACCGCTTTCTTGGCGCTCTACAGATGGGACCTGAGGGGTGATACACCCGAGGAGATATTCAAGGAAGTCGTTGAGGAAAAAGAGATAAAGAATAAACAAGTATACGATTACGCGAAGAAACTCTTTGAGACAACGCTCCAGAACATCGGTGAGATAGACAGCATCATAGAGGAGCACCTAAAGGGCTGGAGTATAGACAGGCTCGGATACGTTGAGAGGAACGCCCTGCGCCTCGGGGTGTCGGAGCTACTCTTCTTGGGAAGTCAAGAACCCGGGAGGGTCTTTATAGACATCATAGACATAGTGAAGAAGTTCGCGGACGAAAAGGCGTCAAAGTTCGTAAACGGCGTTCTTTCCGCCGTATACAACGCGAAAAAAACTAACGCCTCAGGAGCGCAAAAAGAAGGTTAAGAAAAAGCGTAAGGAGAAGGCTAAGTATTATTGAAGTCGTTATCGGTATGTATATCGTGAAGTTGTCCCGCTTTATGAGTATATCCCCCGGAAGGCGCCCAAGCCCGAAGGGTAACTTCTCAAAAAACAAAAGCAAAAGACCCATAACCACCAAAACGACACCGAAGAGTATTAAAACTTTCCCGAGCTCACCCATCAATTAAATTTTAGTGTATGAGACAGGTCTCGGTCATAGGTTCCTCCCAAGCGACGCGCGAAGAGTATGAGGTCGCATACTACATAGGGAAAGAGCTCGCACGTATGGGTCTCGTCGTCGTTTGCGGGGGAAGAACCGGGGTGATGGAAGCGGTGTGTAAGGGAGCGAAGGAGCTCGGGGGGCTCACGGTTGGAATCATGCCCTCATACGACGGGAGCGAAGCCAACCCATACGTTGAGCTGAAGATAAACACAGGTATGAACTGGAACAGAAACCCGATAGTCGTCGCGAGCGGGCAGATAGTCATAGCCATAGGGGGAAGCTACGGGACGCTCTCGGAGATAGCCTACGCCCTGCTTTTGGGAAAGCGCGTTCTGGGATACAAGACGCACAACGTTGAGGGCGTTGAGCACATGAGCTCACCCGAGGAGATAATAAGAAGCGTAAAGGAGTTCTTCGGGGAGGTGAGATGAGGGTATTCGTTGCGGGAGCGACCGGTTTTGTCGGGAGGTATGTAGTCAGAAAGCTCCTTGAAGAGGGTCATGAAGTCCTCGTAGGAACGAGAAACCCCGAAAAAGCGGAGTCAATCTTCGGAAAGGGTGTAAAGATACTTAAACTTGATTACCTCTCAAAAAAAGAAATAAAAGACGCCCTTTCGGGCGTAAAACCCGAGGTGGTTATAAACCTCATAGGGATACTTTACGAAAGACCAAAGGAAGGGGAGACATTCTTTACAGCCCACTACCTCACGACGAAAAACCTCCTTGAGGGAGCAAAGGAAGCAAAGGCGAGGAAGTTTATCCTCATGAGCGCGCTCGGGACTCACGAGCTTGCCCCCTCGTGGTATCACCAAACGAAGTGGTGGGCGGAAAGGGAGCTAAAGCTCTCGGGTATCCCCTACACGATATTCAGACCCTCACTGATTTTGGGTCCCGAGCAGAGGCTCTTTTTTGACCTTTGGCGCCTTACGCGCTACGTCCGCGTCGTAGCACTCCCCGACTGGGGGAGGTATCCCTTCGCCCCGGTTGACGTTCGGGACGTCGCGTGCGCTTTCTTGAGGGCTACGGAGGGCGAGCTTTTCGGAACTTACGAGCTTTGCGGGACGAAGGAGGTGAGCATAAAAAAGCTCTTTTCGGACATCTTCTCACACTGGAAAAGGAGAGTCCTTACGCTCCCTATTCCGAAAAGCTTGGCATACCTGTCGGGACTCCTCGCCCAGAGGATACTAAGAGACCCGCCGATAACCGCGGACCAAGTGAGGATGATGTGGAGACCGAACGTGTGTCCCGATAACGGTTCCCGAATAAGAGAAATTTGTAAAAGAGAACCTATACCTTATGAAGAAAGCATCAAGTGGAGCCTTGAAAACTTTGATAAAATAATTAAAAGAAAATGATTCTCAGAAAGGGAGGTAGAGGTATGAGAAAGCTCGCGCTCGCTCTTGCTCTCTTTGCGGGCATATCCGCGGGAGCGGAGCAAAAGGCTAAGGGCGGTGATGAGGAGCTTTTGAAGCTCGCAAGGCAGTATTTCAAACCCCTTCCGAAGGTAGCCAAAAATCCCGAGAACCCAATCAACGACGCGAAGGTTCTCCTCGGGAAGATGCTCTACAACGACCCGAGACTCTCAAAGAGCGGTCTCATAAGCTGTAATACCTGCCACAACCTCGCGCGCTACGGTGTTGATAACCTCCCCACCTCCATCGGTCACAGGTGGGCGATAGGACCCAGAAACGCCCCCACGGTCTACAACGCGGCGATACACATAGCCCAGTTCTGGGACGGAAGGGCTAAGGACGTTGAGGAGCAAGCCCTCGGACCCATAGTCAACCCGATTGAGATGGCTATGCCGACGCCCGAGGACGCCCTCAGGGTCGTGAAGTCAATACCCGAGTATGTTGAGCTCTTTAAGAAAGCATTCCCCGAAGAAAAAGACCCCGTTACGTATGAGAACATAGGTAAGGCTATAGGCGCGTTTGAAAGGACGCTCATGACCCCCTCGCGCTTTGACGAGTTTCTAAAAGGCAACACCGACGCCCTCACGGAGGAAGAAAAGAAAGGGCTAAAGACGTTCATAGAGGTCGGTTGCGCGGGATGCCACAACGGAGCGGGTGTAGGGGGTCATATGTTCGCCAAGTTCGGACAGATTAAGGAATACTGGAAGGAGATATACCCCTACGTCCTCGTAGGAAAGCCCGCCATAAAGGTTGACTTCGGGCGCTTCGGCGTGACGAAGAAGGAAGAGGACATGTTCGTCTTTAAGGTTCCCTCCCTCAGGAACGTAGAGCACACGTATCCTTACTTCCACGACGGGAGCGTTTGGTCCCTTGAGGACGCGGTGAGGATAATGGCAAGGACACAGCTCGGGAAAGAGCTAACCGACGAGCAAGTAAAGAGTATAGTAACCTTCCTCAAAGCTCTCACCGGTGAGATACCCAAGCACGCGCTTGAACTTCCCGTTCTTCCCCCTTCAACGAAGGAAACACCCAAACCCAGCGCCCAGTAGGGCGCTCTTTTTTATTTTTTAAAAAACCCATCTAAATTTATTTTTTATGGTCAAAAAGATACTCATAGCTCTGGCGGGGGTATTGGGTCTTTCCCTCCTTGCCCTGTTTTTCTTCCTCTACACCGTATACAAGAACCTTCCTGACCCTTCACTCCTTGAGACGTGGAAACCTCCTCAGGCTTCGGAGGTATACGACGAGAGGGGGAGGCTATACGGGACTATAGGCGTTCAGAAGCGCTTTTACGTGAGTATAGACAAGATACCGAAACACGTTATAGACGCGTTCATAGCGGTTGAGGACAGGAACTTCTGGCACCACTTCGGTGTGGACCCCCTCGCTATAGCCCGCGCAGCGTGGGCTAACTACAGGGCGGGGAGGATAGTCCAAGGCGGGAGCACGATAACCCAACAGCTCGCGAAGAACCTCTTCCTCACGCCCGAAAGAACGCTGAAGAGAAAACTAAAGGAAGCTCTCCTCGCCATAAAGATAGAGAGACACTTTGATAAGGAGAAGATTTTGGAACTTTACCTGAACCAGATATACCTCGGGAGCGGGACTTACGGGGTTGAGGCTGCGTCTCAGAAGTATTTCGGTAAGCACGTTTGGGAGCTTTCACTTGAGGAAGCTGCGCTCCTCGCGGGACTACCAAAAGCCCCAGCCCGTTATAACCCCTTCTACAGACCCGAGAAAGCCCTTGAAAGGAGGAACTACGTCCTCAAGCGCATGTATGAGGAGGGATACATAAGCGCGCAGGAGTATGAGAACGCGGTAAAGCTCCCCCTCTCGGTGAAGTGGGAAAACAAGTATAAGTTTTCCGACTACTTCCTTGACATGGTAAAGGAATACGTCTTTCGTAAATACGGGGAGCTCGCATACAAGGGAAACCTGAAGATATACACAACCGTTAACCTTGACTACCAAAAGCAGGCGCAAAAAGCCCTCTCGGAGGGTCTTGAGAAGCTCGCCAAGAAAATGGGTATACCCTTCCTACCGAAAACCGAGCAAGACATGAAACTCGCATACGAAAAGGAAAAGGAGCTAAAGGAGCTAAAGAGGGGAAAGGTATACGTGGCGAAGATACTCTCATACGACGGGAAGACGATGGTGGTTGAGATACACGGGAGGAAACTGCTCGGTGAGATTAAGAACCTCAGCGTTCGGGGGCACAAATACATATTTGTGAGGTATCTCGGGAGGGACAAGGTTGAGATAATACCGGACCTTGAGGGAAGTATAGTCAGTATAGACGTAAAGACGGGCGCGATAAAGGCTATCGTCGGGGGAAGGAGCTACGCATACTCCCAGTTCAACAGGGCGACGAAAGCCTACAGACAGCCCGGCTCCGCCATAAAGCCCGTCATATACCTCGGTGCGCTCCTTTCGGGGATGACGCAGATATCCATCGTTGACGCATCCCCGAGGGCATACTACGACCCCTCACGGGGTAAAGACTGGATACCTAAGAACTACGACAGGAGGACATACGGAAAGCTCACGCTCAGGTATGCTCTGGCGAGGAGCATAAACACCGCAGCGGTGAACCTACTTGACGAGGTGGGCTTTAAGATAGTCCTCACCGTAGGGAAGAAGGTAGGGCTTGATAACCTAAAACCCTACTACTCGCTCGCGCTCGGGACGGTTGAGGTCACACCCCTACAACTCACCTCCGCTTATCAAGTCTTTGCGAACCTCGGCAAAAGGTGTGAGCCCTTCTTTGTAAAGAAGATACTTGACGAGAAAGGGAACGTCCTTGAGGAAAACGAGCCAAGGTGCGAAGAAGTTCTACCCGCTCCCGAGGTGAGGGTTCTCGTTGATATGCTGAGGGCTGTAGTCCTTGAGGGAACCGCGGTGAGGGCGAGGAAGATAAACCGCGTCGTCGCGGGAAAAACGGGAACAACGGACGACTACCAAGACGCTTGGTTCGTGGGCTTCTCGCCCGATATCGTCACGGGAGTATGGGTCGGGTATGATGTGAAGAAATCAATGGGAAGGAGGATGTCAGGCTCACGCGTAGCCCTCCCCATTTGGATAGACTACATGAAGGTAATAACCCAATACTACCCCAAAAAGGACTTTCCGCTGCCCCCGGAGAACATCGTCGTGAGGATAAACACACGTGACCTCGTCGTTGCGGACGAGACGTGCTCGGGCGTTAACATGGTCTTCGTTAAAGGAACTGAGCCGAGCATCACCTGCTCGGACCTCCAGCTCATACTCGGACTCAGATGAGGTGGATGGAGGAAGAACTCTCAAGGATAAAGAAGGAAAACCTCTACAGGGAAAGGAAGAAGGTAAAAGCTAAGGACTTTTGCTCAAACGACTACCTCGCCCTGAGGGACCACCCCCTCGTCGTTCGCTCCGCAAAAGAAGCGCTAAAGGAGGCGGGGCTGGGTTCGGGCGCATCACAGCTCGTGTCCGGATACACGCGCTACCACGAGGAGCTTGAGCGCGAGCTTTCCCGCTTCAAGAAAACCCAGAGCTGTATACTCTTCGGGAGCGGGTATCTCGCAAACGTCGGGAGCATACCGGCGCTCGCGGGGGAAGGAGACCTCATTCTTAGCGACGAGCTGAACCACGCGTCAATCATAGACGGCGTTCGCCTCTCAAAAGCAAAAAAGAAAATCTTCAAACACAAAGATTACGACGCCCTTCGGGCGTTCCTTGACAAAAACAGGAAAAAATACAAAAAGGTTCTCATAGTTACCGATACGGTCTTCAGCATGGACGGGGATATAGCGGACATACCCCGCCTCGTTGAGATAGCAAAGAGATACGACTGTATGCTATACCTTGACGAAGCTCACGCGACGGGCGTTCTCGGGAGCGGGGGGCTTTCGCATTTCGGACTTCCCCACGAGGAGTTTATCGTTCTCATGGGAACGCTCTCAAAAGCCTTGGGAAGCTACGGAGCCTTCGTGTGCGGAACGAAAACCCTTACCGATTACCTCACAAACCGCGCAAGAAGCGCGATATTCTCAACCTCCATCCCTTCCCCCCTTTGCGCGGGTGCAAAAACCGCGCTCCGCATAGTATCAAAAAACCCCTCCCTCGTAAAAAGACTCAGAAAAACCGAAAGGAAAATCGTAAGGATTCTTAAGGAGCTCGGACTCCCCTTTCGCTACCACGGGACACCGATAATACCGATTATCCTCGGGGACGAATCACTCGTTTTAAAGTTCAAAGACGCCCTCCTTTCGGAGGGCGTGTTCGTTCAAGCAATACGCTACCCAACCGTTCCGAGAGGCTCCGCGCGCTTGAGGCTCACCGCTTCCTTGCGCTACACCGATGAGGACCTCGCGCACCTAAAGCGTGCCCTCCTGCGCGCCCTCAGAAAGACCAATTTAAACCAATACCTATAGAGTGCTGGAACATGCGCGCGGATACCTCACCTGCGCCTCCCATCGCTTTCGCGCTTACGGTGCTCGGGAGGGCGTAGACGTAAGAGAGGTCAAGGTCAAAGTTCGGGGTAAGTCTCCAGTTGAGACCGAGCGTGAGGTGATGCTCCGCTATAGCGGGAAAACCCACGAGGTTAAACCAGTATAGCTCAAAGTCCGTAAACGCCCGCGCAAGGTCGGGAACCCTGTTTTTCGGAACCATGGGGTTGAGGTTGTCCTTGTCGCGAATGGGTGTCTTACCGTAGTTGTATCCCGCCCTCAGGGCGAGGGTGTCCAAAGGCTTGAACTCAACACCGAGGGCAAAGACCCATTGGTCTTCCCAACCGAAATCCCCGTATCCGTCCGCACCCGACCAATCTATCCACCTTACGTCAAGACCCACCTTCAGGTTCTCAAGCGGGCGAACACCCACACCGAACGCAAACTCTTGGGGCTGTTCAAGCTTCATATCCTCAAACTTCCCGTCCCCGTTGCTATCAAAGACGTTCTTGTATTTCATTGATATAGGGGATTGATAAGCTACGCCCGCGTATATAAAGTCGCCAAAGTCAAGGGCAATCCCGACGCTAAATCCGAGTCCGAAATCTTGGGACTGACCTCCTCCCGCGTTCCAGCACCTGGTGGGCTCTGGGAGCATATCACCGTCCGCATCTCCCCACTCGCATATCTGAGCGCCCATATCAAGAGAGCCCCAAGCTATGTGTACGGCACCGCCCACCGCGAGGAACTCGTTTACCCTGTATGCGACCGCGGGGGTGAGACGCATGAACTGAAAGCTCGTGTGCATCTGGGAAAGAGCGTTCGTATACCCGCCCATGGGCGATGGCATGAGGTCTTTGTCCCTGAAGTCAACACCCATACCCGAGACACCGAACGCACCTATACCGAGGGCGAGCCTCTCGTTCACCTTGTGGACTATACCCACCTCGGGAACCATGAACATATCCGCGTCGCTCTTTATACGCCCGTTTGTTGACATAAACATACCGCCCGAGGGGGCAAAGGGGTTGTCGTCAACGAGCATACGCGAGCTTACCTTTACGTTCGGCATGAACAGTATCCCGCCGAAGCTCAGGAAGAAGCGCTTTGTATTGAAGTAGCTCATCCAAGCCGGGTTTCTGAAGATTGAGTCTATCGCACCGACCGGCATACCCGTCCCTATACCGCCCATACCGCGGGACGCGGGACCTATACCTATCAGGTTGTCCCCGTTTGTCGCAAACAAGGAGGGCGCAAACAAGGCGAGTGAGACCGCCCCGAGCCAGAACCTTCTCATACCTTCCTCACCTCCTCCTTTTATTAAAGACGCGCTTTACCCCCTCCCTTGATAGAAGTTTCTTATAACCCCTTGAGCGCTCTTTATATAAGGATTTCAATATTTAGGAATATCCTAAAGGACTTTTTCACAGTTTTTTTTAATTACCTTCGGTTAAAATGTTTAACGGAGGTAAGAGATGGCGGTAGTGGTTAGGATACCCACCCCCCTCAGGCGCCTCACGAACGGTCAGGGAGAGGTAGAGGTAGACGCGAAAACCGTAAGGGAAGCCATAGATAAGCTTGAGGAGCTCTTTCCCGGTTTTAAGGAAAGGCTCGTTGATGAAAACGGTGAGCTCAGGAAGTTCGTCAACCTATACGTAAACGACGAGGACATAAGGTTCTTGAAGGGTCTTGATACGGAGCTAAAGGACGGGGACACGCTCTCAATCGTCCCCGCCATAGCGGGGGGCTGAGCTTCAGGAGCTCTTTACGAGCTCCTCAAGGGCGGTATTCTCAAGCGTGAAGACCTCCGAAACCCCTCCCCTCGCGCTTACGCCTATTATGCGGTCCGCGAAGGACGCTACCACCTCCCTCAGCGTCACGACGATAAACTGGGCGTCCTTAGACTTTTCCCTTATGAGCTGACCGACCTTCCTCGCGTTCACCTCGTCAAGGTGAGCGTCAACCTCGTCAAAGTAGTAAAAGGGTGAGGGTTTGTGCTCCTGAATGGCGAAGATGAGGGCGAGGGCGGCGAGTGTCTTTTCGCCCCCCGACATCGCCTCAAGGTATTGAACGTCCTTACCCCTCGGCTTTACGACGAGCTGAACACCGCCCGAAAAGGGGTCTTCCTCGTTGTCAAGGAACATCTCCGCCCTCCCGCCCGGCGAGAGGAAGGAAAAAATCCTCTTTAGGTTCTTGTTTACGCTCCTGAAGGTCTCAAGAAAGACCTTCCTTTTCTTTGTCTCTATCTCATCTATCAGGTTCCTTATCGCTTTGCTCTCTTCCTTTAACTTTTGTCTTTTGTCCTTTAGCTCCTCGTATCGGGAAAGCTCCTCCTCGTAGTCCTCCCTCGCCCTCATGTTAACCCCGCCGAGTCTTTGTAACTCTTCCGATACGCGACGAAGCTCCTCCTTGAGCTTTGATACGCTCTCGGGAACCTCCTCGGGAGGTTCAAGCGGTATCTCCGAAAGCTGAGTTTTTAGCTCCCCGAGCTTTTGCTCAACGCTCTGGAGTTGTTTCTCAAGCTCGTGTATGGACTCCCTGAGTTCTTGCTCCTTCAGCTTAAGCGAGCCCAAGCCCGCCCTGAGGGAGCTAACGACTTTTTCAAGCTCTTCCTTCCTTTTGAAGAGCCCGTAAACGCTCTCTTCCGTTTTCTTTATCTCCTCCTTTGCCCTCCTTAGCTCATCTTTCAGCTCTTTTATTTCCCTCTCAAGCTCGCGGGTTTTGTCCGTAAGATACGAAAGTTCGCTTTCCTTGTTCGTTATCTCCTTCTTTACGTAATCAAGTTCATACCTCTTTTTGTTAAGTTCGCCCTCAAGAGCCCTCAGTTCGCTTTCCTTCTCGTTTACCTTCCTCCTTACCGCGCTGTATTCCCTCCTCTTTTCCTCAAGTCCCTCGCGCGAGTAGTGTCTTCTCGTGTCCTGCTCCTTTAGCTTCAGGTTTGAGAGCTTCTCCTTCAGGTATCCTATCTCGTCCTCAACGGTATTTATACGCGAGAGCGTCTCTTTGAGCTTTTCCCTCAGGGTTTCTACGTATTCCCTCGCCCTTTTTGTTTTTCTCTCGTATTCTTCTTCGGATATACTTGTGAGCTCGTTTTTTATCTCTTGAATCTTTCTCTCCGTGACGCGAAGGAGGGCGAGCTTTTCCGAAAACAGGGAGCGAAGCTCCTTTATCTTTCTCTGTATATCCCCCTCCTCTTTCTTTAGTTTCTCCTCCTTTGCTATCAGCTCCTCAAGGAGTTGTTTTGTGTGCTGGAGGGATAGCTCTCCCCCGCCTTTCGTGCTTCCCCCGCTTATCACCCCGCTCTTTTCAAAGAGCTCACCCTCAAGTGTGACCATCCTGTAGTTCCCTATACCTATCGCCTTCGCGCTTTGGAAGTCCTCAACTATCAGCGTATCCCCGAAGACGAACCTTACGACTTTCTCAAACCTCGGGTCGTAATCAACGAGATTCACCGCGAAATCAACCGCACCCTTAACGCGCGGGTATCTGAGTGGCTTTGTTTCCGCCCTTACGCGACTCAAGGGTATAAAGCTGAAGCGCCCGAGCCCGAGCCTTTTCGCGGTGTCTATGCACTCCTTTGCTACGTCTTCGTTCTCAACGACGATATGTCTGAGCCTTCCCCCGCCCGCCACCTCTATAGCGGTTATGTGCTCCGGTTCTTTTACCTTTATCAGGCTCGCGACGCTACCGTAAACGCCCTTTATGTCCTTGAAAACCTCCCAAGCTTCCCCCGCGGAACGAATCTCTCCCTCAATCGCTCCCCTTTCCTTTAGAATCTCCTCAAGTTCTTTCCTTATGTCCTTCAGGCGCTTTTCGTATAGTTTTATATCCCGCTCTATCTTCTCCCTTTGGGCTTCCTCCCTTTTTTTTATCTCAAGGAGTTTCTCAAGCTCTTCTTTCAGCTTCTCACGCCTTTCTTTTTCCCGGTTTGCCTCCTCAATGAGGTCTTTTATCTCCTGCTCCGTCTTTTTTATCTTGAACTCAAGCTCCTTAGCCCTCGTTTCAAGCTCCCTCTTTTCGGAGAGGAGTTTCTCAAGCTTTTCCGTTATTAGCTCCTTTTCCTCCTCAAGACGTCTCACCTCCTCAAGGGTTATCCTGAGTCTCTCCTCTTGAGCTTCAAGCTCCCTTAGCTTTTCCTCCTCAAGCTTCTTCAGCTCGTCGTATTCCCGCTTTAGCTTCTCGTGCTCTTTTGTGAGCTCGGAAATCTCCCTCTCAAGTGTTTCCGCATCCTTTCTCAGGTTCTCAAGGAGAACCCTAAGGTCTTCTTTCCTCTTTCTTGCTTCATTTAGCTCTTCTTCCTTTTGCTTCAGTAACCTTTCTGTTCCCTCAACCTTCTCAAGGAGTCTTCCCACCTTTTCCTTGTGGGGGACTATGAGCTCGGAGACCTCCTTCAGCTCTTTTTCCCTCTCCTCAAGCTCCCCTTCCTTTTCTTGTATGAGACTCAAGAGTTCCTTTAGCTTATTTTGTTTGTCTCGGAGCTCCGAAAGGAGTCTCTCCCTTTCCCTAAGTAGTTTTATCTCTTCCTTTCTTATTATCTTTGCGCGGAGGAGTAGCTCCTCGTTCTTCAGTTTCTCGTATCTCTCAAGCTCTTCCTTTTCCTTTCTGAGTTTCTCAAGCCTTTCCTTTACCTCCTCAAGGAGTAGCTCTATCTCCTTTACCTTTAGCTCTACCTGAGCGAGGTCCTCAAGGGCTTTTTCCTTTTTCCTTTCGTATTCCGCTATACCCGAGACCTCCTCAAGGATTTTCCTCCTTTCGGTCGGGGTGAGCTTTAGGAACTTTACGATATCCCCCTGATACACTACGTTGTATGCGTTTTCGTATATGCCCGCTTTTGCGAGGAAATCCCTGAGGTCTTTTTCCCTTACGTTTACACCGTTTATTTTAAAGATACTACGCCCTTCGGGCGTAACCTTTCTTGATATAACAACCCTTTCGTCGGGAACGGGAAACGCCCCGAGATTCCTGAAGTGAACCTCAACGTATGCGTGCGGTGCCCTTTGACCGTTTTTTGAAAAGATGAGATAACTGAGGTTCTTAGCCCTGAGCGCCCTCGCTGTGCTCAGACCGAGGGCGAAGGCTATAGCGTCGCCTACGTTTGATTTTCCCGCACCGTTCGGTCCCACAACCGCGACGAAACCCTCACCGAGGGGTATCTCTTTTCTCTTCGTTCCGTAGGACTTGAACCCCTCCACCACGATTTTCTCTATATAAGCTCCTTTGGTCATCAGGTTTAAATTATAAGTTCCCCTATATACTTCTCAAACGTCTCCGAGAGCCTGTGGTCGTCCTCAACCTTCAGGAACTTCTTGACGTTCACCTCGCGCACGAAAAGCTCCGAAAGCGAAACGGGGACTATTTGGTCTTTCGTCCCGTGCATTATCACTATCTCAACCGGGGAGTTCTTCGGGAAATCAACGCGCCCGTCCTTTATTATCTCGTAATCGTTCCTGATTACGTCAACCGCCCAGTCCTTGCGGAATGTAAGCTCC
>JAADEK010000107.1 GCA_013153455.1 Aquificota bacterium | reverse complement strand
ACTCAAAACGAGAGCTTCTTCAAGGAGGTCGTAGGGGAGATAGCCCTCTGGGCTAAGGAGGTAAAGGTCGTAAACACGATATGCAACGCCACCTCCCTGCGCCAAGAGAGCGTAAGGGAGCTCGCCCCTTCGGTTGACCTTATGCTCATAATAGGGGGAAAGAACAGCGGGAATACGAGAAGGCTTTACGAGATAGCGAAGAGCATAAACCCGAACACATACCACGTTGAGACGGAAGAAGAGCTAAAGCCCGATTGGTTCAAAGGGGTAAAGAGGGTGGGGATATCCGCGGGTGCCTCAACACCGGACTGGATAATAGAGCGCGTGAAGCGTAAAATAAAAGAGATATGCGACTCGTCGCGGGTCTGCTCCTGACGCTAATCCTCGCGTTTGCGTCCCTATACGAGGAGGTTCTAAGGGAGCAGATAAAGGAGCTTCCCCTTGAGTCCGCCATCGTAGTCGGGGAGGGAGAAAGGGAGCTAATAGTTTTCATGAACCCAGACTGTCCCCACTGCAGGAAGGAGTGGAGCGTCCTGAAGCGCCACCTCAAGGACTTGAAAGTCTACGTCTTTATCGTTCCATTCTCTCACTGGGGTGAGGAGAACCTTAAAAAGTCCCTATACATCGTTTGCTCAAAAGAGCCGATAAGGGCTCTTGACGAGGTGATGAGCGGGAAGCTTGACCGCAAGGAGATAAACCCACCGAGGTGTGAGAGGATAAACGAGCACCTGAGGGCTGCGCAAATTATAGGTCTTCGCGCTGTTCCCCTGAACATACTCCCGAGGGAGGGTAAAATCCTTGAGGGTGAAAGCCCGAGGCTCTACGAATACCTTGAGATAAAGTCTAACGAGAGGTTGTGAGTATAACGACCCCCGCGATTATAAGGAGCGTTCCCGTAAGTTTCATTAGGGAGAAGCTCTCACCGAGGACCAAAACCGCGAGGAGAGAGGAAAAGAGAGGGGAGGTTGAGGCTATCGGGGCGACGACGGAAACCTGACCGAACTTCAGAGCCTTGTAGTATACCAAAAGACCTAAAAATCCCGAGACGAATCCGCCGAGGGCTATCGTGAGTATTTGCTTCAGTGGATACGCAAAGGGGTTTTCCCTAAGAATCAGCACACCCAGAAGGGCAAAGAGCGTGGCGGTGAGGTTGTGTATAAATATACCCACGAGCGGGGGAACATCACCCCTAAGACCGAGTTTAAAGAGAACGGGAGCACTCCCCCATATGAAAGCGGAAAGAAGGGCGAAGAATACCGCCTTTAGGTTGTCCATTTGTGGATATTGTATTGGTAAAATTAACTCGTTTCCATGCAAAGGGTAATCGTTTCCCCCGATGAGCCTGTCCTTTCCGTGATAAGGAAGATAGTAAAGCTCGCCCTCCCGATTATCGTCGTTAACCTCCTTTACACGGTTGAGAATATGATATCCCTGATTCTCGTATCCTCAATCTCTCCTTCCGCGGTCGCTGCGACGGGCTTCTCGCTTTCCCTGCTTTGGTTCGTATACTCCCTCATGGCTCTTTCCTACTCGGGGACGAATATACTAACCGCCCAGTTCGTCGGAGCGAGAAAAGACCCCTCCCCCGTTTTGTTGAGCGGTCTTTTGGTGTCGTTCCTCATCTCCCTTCCTCTTTTCTTTTACGGCAGACCTATGGTTCTGAAGCTTATGGAGGTTCTCGGGGCGAGCGAGAGGGTTATTGAGCTCGCGGGTCAATACCTAAAGCCGATATTTATGTTCATACCCGTGGGGTTCTTGACGAACACCTTTTACGGCGCATACAACGGGGCGGGAGACACGAAAACACCCATGAAGGTTGCGATACTTATGAATATCACCCACATACTCACAGCCTACACACTCATACACGGGAAGTTCGGCTTTCCCGCGCTCGGTGTTGAGGGCGCGGGCTGGGGTATAGCCCTGTCCGAAACGCTCGCCTTCTTCGTATACTTGTTTCTCCTCGTGTTTTTTAAAAAGCCCTTTCCCCTGAGGGCTCGTTTTGACTCGCGCGTCCTCCTTCGTATGGTGAGGATAGGGACGCCCACCGCCCTTGAAAGGGCGGTAACTACTCTTTCTTTCAATATATTCGTCGGTTTTTTGGCGAGGTTCGGGGACAAGGTTCTCGCAGCTCACCAGATAGGTCTCAGGGTTGAGAGTATATCCTTCATGGTGGGTTTCGGAGTTATGGTTGCGAGCACGACGCTCGCGGGTCAAAACTACGGGGCGGGCAATTACGCGGGTATGGTTCGGGCGGTCAGGATAGCTGCGGGCTTTACCGCCCTCGTTATGGGAGCCTTGGGACTTTTTCTTATACTCTTTCCAAAATACCTCGTTTACCCGTTCAGCAGGGACCCGGAGGTCGTCTCTTGGGCTTCATACTACCTGAGGATAGTGGGTCTCTCCCAGCCCGCTATGGCTTTCGCTTCTATATTCGCGGGAGCGCTCAAGGGTATGGGAAAGACCACTATTCCCCTCTTTGTTAACATCTCCTCCTTTTGGGCTTTTCGTATAATCCCCTCTTGGTTGGTTCTGAAGGTCATACACTCACCCCTCGTTCCTTGGAGCTTTATGACGCTTGAGACGTTCGCCCGCGCGGGTATCTATTACTTAATGTTCAAGAGGGAAACCGAGAAACTCCTTAAATCCCTCCGCGGTAAGTATAAGCCCGAGGAGAAAGACGCTAAGGGCTATGAACCTCTTGAGGGCGGTCGCGCTCGTCATACCCGAAACGTAAAGCCCGAGAAAAACGCCGAGGGGGACACCGATAAGGGCGGGGAGTATGAGCTCAAGCCTGATTAGCTCCGCCCCTCCCCAAGCGGTGTAAAAAAAGACCCTCAGCAAGATATTTACGCCGAAAAAGAGGGTAAGGGTAAGCTTTAGAGTCCCTACGTCTTTACATACTTGGTTCATGTAAACAACCGGAGGGGGTCCACCCATCCCGACGAGTCCCGCAAAGAGACCGCTCAGGAAGCCCGCGATTAGCGCAAAGAGACGAGAGCGTCTGAGCCTGCGCCTGAGGATACCCCTCTGGACGAGGAGGTCGTAAAAACCCAAGGAAAGTATAAAAAGCCCTATAGCGAGCTTAAGGAATTCTTGTGAAACGAGCAAAAGAAGCTTTGAGCTAAGGGCTACCCCCGGGAGTGAGCCAAGAGAAAGCCAAAAGAGCGTCCCGAGCTCCGCCCTGTTTCCCCTCAGAAGAATGAGCATAAGGAGTATGCCGACGAGGTTAACAAAGGCGGAAGATATAACGACGGAACGAGGTTCGTAAAAGAGGGCTAAAACGCCGACGATTAGTATACCAGCGCCGAAGCCCGTCAGCGCCTGGAAGAACCAGGCGAGGGCGTAAACGAGGAGGGGAAGGAGCATCAACCCCCGTAGATGAGTCTCCTCAAGAACGCGAGGGGTCCTCCCCTCCTGCTCTTTAGCTCAAGGTTAATCTTCTCAACGAGCTTCGCGATTTTACTGCTCAGTTGTGAGAGTTCGTGCTTGTCGTCAACGTCGTCAACCTCGTAAAGCTCCTTCAGTATCTCGTTGAGGGTCTCAAGGAGGGCTTTGTAGCGCTCCGCGAGCTTTTCGTTGGCAAAGTCAAGCTTCTTGGATATCTCGTCAACCGCCTCGTTGATACCCTCAAGGATGTTTTTGAACTCCTCCTCCTTCAGGTTCTTGTCCTTTACCTGTGAGAGGATGAGGATGATTTCGGACTTGAGTTTGAGCTTGAACTCAAGGAGCTTCGTGTTGAAAGGCTCAAGGCTCTCAATCTTCTCCGCAAACTCAAGGATAAGGTTCCTTATAACTTCCTTCGCACTCATAGCTCACCTCTTGAGTATTAGTATAAGCACTTTCACAAATGAAAGGAACAGTATAAGGAGGTTAAGGGACATTGACAGGGTGTGAAATCTCAAAAAAAGCTCGTAGTTTGTCGCCTTGAGGGCGTGAGCCTTCGGAAGAACGTAAAACTCCTCAACAGATAAAATTATTAAATTCAAAAGTGAAAGAACCCTTACGGGTTTTTTCTTAACAAAGAGAAGCGTAAAGAAAACCGCGAGGATACCTACGCCGAAGTAAACGGGAAATACGCGCTCAACGACCCTTCCCGCGAGCTCCTTGGGCAGTTCCTCAAATAAGAGGGGCGCGATGAAGAAGGAAAAGAAGAGTCCTATGCCGAGAAAGGAAGAAAGGAGGGCGAGCGATACGCGCTCGGAAAGCATTTATAAAGGAGAAGCAAGCCCCGAGGGCTTACTCCAATATCTCAAGAACCACCCTCTTTCCTATCTTGCGACCTATAGCGGTGAGGATGGTTCTGAGCGCTCTTGCTATTCTTCCCTGCTTCCCGATGACCTTCCCGAGCTCCGCGGGGTCAACCCTGAGCTCAATTACTACGGTCTTTTCCCCCTCAATCTCGGTGACCCTGACCTTGTCCTTGTTGTCCACAAGCTCCTTAGCGGTAAGTTCCACGATGTCCTTGAGTGCGCTCATGCCGCTTCACCTCCTTTGGATTTTTTGGTTTTACGCTTTTCAAAAACGTAGTAATCGCCCACCCTTCTTATCTCGTAGTCCTCCGGGACTACCTCCTTTAGTATACCATGGTTCCAAAGTATAGCCTTCGCTCTATGAGATAGCTCAACACCCTTTAGAACCCACTCCCTCACCTTTTCGGGATACACGTTCAGAAGAACCTTACGCTTGGGGTCGTAAGTCCCGAGTATATCAAGGTATTTCCCCTCGCGGGGGGATTGGGCGTCCATAACGACTATCCTGTATATGGGGTGGTGTCTCCTTCCGAACTTAGCGAGTCTTATCCTCACCGCCAACCTGTTTACCTCCTTCCTTTTTGGCGAAAGAATATTGTATCACATCCTCAAAACTTAAAACCCCCGAAGGGGAATCTCGGCATCTTCGGCA
>JAADEK010000035.1 GCA_013153455.1 Aquificota bacterium | reverse complement strand
TCGGGGTATATGTTTTCCCTTCCCCGGAAGCGGAGCCATACCTTCACCTTATCCCCGTCCTCAAGGAACTCCCTCATGTGCTTTAGCTTCACCTGAAGGTCGTGCTCGTCTATGCGGACCTTCATCCGTATATCCTTTACCTCTATCTGGTGCTCCCGTTGCTTCTTTCTGGCTTCCCGCTCCTTCTTCTTCAGTTCGTATTTGAACTTCCCGTAATCCATTATCTTGCAGACGGGAGGCTTTGCTTGTGGTGCTATCTCAACGAGGTCAAGCCCCTTCTCCTCCGCTATCCTGAGGGCTTCCTCAATGGGGACTATACCTATCTGCTCCCCGTTCTCATCAATAAGCCTGCACTCCTTCGCCCTTATCTGCCTGTTTACCCTGTAATCCTTCAACTTACCCATCTAGCCTCCTCATACCGTTATTAAGATTAAGCTCGCAAGAAGGAAATTTATGAACAAAACACTCAAGGATACGTAAGAGAGCCTTCTGAAAGCGACGCGCTCGGGGTGGTATACGTCAAGCTCCTCTATCCTTCCTATCTCCCTCTTTCGCTCCCTCAGTTTCTTTGATATAAATACGTTGACTCCCAAGCCTATCAATAATATAAAACCTTTGAGCGGTTCAAACAACGCACCGAAAAGCAAAAGAGGAGCGAAGATAGCGTAAAATCTCCGGAGCATCCTCCCGTAGAAGTGCCCCGCTATATCCTTGTTTTTTTCTGTCCTCAATAAAACGGGTGACGCTATGAAAATCAAGAAAAAGAGCGAACCCGTGTAGAGCGAGAGGATATACTCAAACATACTTCCTTTTTCTTATCTTCAGCATAAGAACCCTGAAGGCGAAGCCCGAAAGGAAGAGGACGGTTATTAGCCCGATGAAAGCGAGGAGCAAGAAATACTTCATACCTTTATATTACCCTCTTGGCGTGTCTGTTTGCATGACATTGTATATTCACCGCGACGGGTAGTGATGCTATATGACATGGATACATCTCAACCTTCACATCTACCGCGGTTGTGTCCCCCCCGAAGCCCATGGGTCCCCACCCTATCTTGTTTATCTCCTCAAGTAGTTCCTCCTCAACGCGGGCAACGAGCGGGTCTTTGTGGCGCTCGCCCACGGGTCTGAGGAGGGCTTTCTTGGCGAGGTATGCGCAATACTCAAAGTTTCCCCCTATTCCCACACCCACGGTAAAGGGCGGGCAGGCGTTGGGTCCCGCGAGCTTCACCGTCTCAAGGACGAATTTCTTCACGCCCTCCCACCCGTCCGCGGGCTTAAGCATGGCGAGGCGCGAGGTGTTTTCGGAACCCGCACCTTTGGGCGCGACGACTATCTCAACCTTATCACCGGGGACTATCTCGTAGTGGACTATGGCGGGTGTGTTGTCCCCCGTGTTTTTCCTCTCAAACACCGGGTCCCAGACCATTGAAGCCCTGAGATAACCTTCCTTTGTCGCTTCCCTTACCGCTTCGTTCACCGCGTCCTGTAGCGACCCCCCGGTTATGTGAACGTCTTGACCGATGAACAGAAAGACGACGTCTACACCCGTGTCCTGACAGTAAGGCATTTTCTCCTTTTGGGCTATCTCCGCGTTCAGGAGTATCTGCTGGAGAACCTCCTTTCCGATGGGGGAGGTTTCCCTCTTTAGAGCCTTTTCAAAGGCTACCCTCACGTCGGAGGGCAGTTTACAGTTCGCCTCTACAATGGCTTCCTTGAGAGCTTCCTTTATTTGGTTAACGTGAACTTCCCTCACCGAGTATCGCCTCCGCTATCTCAACCGTTTTCTTAACGGACTCAACAGAGCGCTTCCACATCTCCCTTTCTTCTTCTATCATAGGCACCTTTATGATTTCCTCAACGCCGTTTGAGCCGAGCTTCGCCGGAACCCCGACGCAAAAGCCCTGAACGCCGTAGTAGTCCCCTGCCTCCCCGTCAAGGTAAACACTGCAGGGGAGTATCCTTTTACTGTTTTGAACGAACGCTTCTATCATATCAACTATCGCAGCGGCGGGAGCGTAATACGCGGACGTTCCCATAAGGTTTACTATCTCACCCCCCCCGAAGCGCGTTCTCTCTATTATCTGCTCAAGTTTTTCCTTGGGAAGGAGGTCCTTCAAAGGTATACCCCCTACGTTGGATATGGAGATAAGGGGAACCATCTCGTCCCCGTGCCCCCCTATGACGTATGCGTGTATGTCCTTCGGGGAGACCATAAGCTCCTCGGAGATAAAAGCCTTGAAGCGGGCGGAATCCAAAACGCCCGCCATACCTACCACCCTGTTCTTCGGAACGCCGAGGAGTTTATACGTCACGTAAGTCATAACGTCAACGGGGTTCGTGACGACGACAACTATGGCATCGGGTGCAAACTTCTTTATTTGGCGCGTTATCACCGATATGATTTTTATGTTGGCGCCGAGGAGGTCTTCCCTGCTCATACCGGGTCTTCTCGGAAAACCCGCGGTGATAACGACGATATCCGAGCCCTCAAGGGGTTCATACCCTTCACCCTCGGGGCTTACGGTGTAGCCCTCCACGCGGGCGTCTATGTCCATGGCGGAGAGCATCTGTTTCATGTCAAGGGCTTTTCCCTTTACGGGTTCAAAGACCTTCCCGTTTACCTCCCTCGGTATGTCAAACATCTTTACGTTTGCGATGTTGCGCAAGAGCAAAAGGGCTGCGACGTGCTCACCCACGTTCCCCGCACCTATTATGGAGACCGTCTTTTTCATCTTCATCTTTTTACCCCCTCTGTTGCTTGTTCTTTATGTAATTGAGCCTTCCGCCCGCGAGGAGTATCTCCTTTTGGACGGGTGTTAGGTTGTAAGTGCACACAATCTCCTCACCCGTTGTCTTGTTTATCACCACTACATCCTCACCGCGCTTTATGCGCTCGGTCAGTTCCGGTATCTCTATCTCGTCCCCGAGGGTGAACCTGTCGTAATCGTCCTTGTTTTTGAACTCAAGGGGAACTATACCGAAGTTTACGAGGTTTGCGTGATGTATGCGCGCAAAGGATTTCGCTATAACAACCCTTACACCCAAGAATCTCGGAGCGAGAGCTGCGTGCTCACGTGAGGAACCCTGCCCGTAGTTTTCCCCCCCGATGATTACGCCCGCCTTCCCTTTTTCTTTTATCTTCTTCATGCGGGGGACGAACTCGGGGTCAACGTAGTGGTAAACGTATTCAGAAATCGCGTATATGTTTGAGCGAAGGGGCAGGATTTTTGCTCCCGCGGGCATGATGTGGTCGGTGGTTATGTTGTCCTCCACGATGAGGGCAATTTCTCCCTCAAGTTTTTCGGGAAGGGGGTCAAACTCCGGTAAAGGCTTTATGTTCGGACCCCTGTATATTTCCACCTTCTCCCTTTCTTCCTTCGGGAGGGGTGGGATAAAGGCTTCATCCCCGTAGGGGAAGCGCTCGGGCATCTCTACCTTTATCCACTTCATACCCTCTCTTTCCGCCAGTTTTCTCGGGTCTACTATCTCACCCGCTATCGCGGCAGCTACGCAGACCTCCGGCGAGGCGAGGTATACCTGAGCGTCCGGCGTTCCCGACCTTCCTTTGAAGTTTCTGTTGAAGCTACGAACGGATACACCGCCCGTGGGGGGTGCAAAGCCCATACCTATACAGGGTCCGCACGCGCTCTCAAGGATTCTCGCACCGGCTTTTAGGAAGTTGAGAAGAGCACCGTTTTGTGTGATTAGCTCAAGAGCCTGCTTTGAGCCGGGAGCTACCGCGAAAACCACGTCAGGGTGAACCTTCCTTCCCTCAAGAAGTTTAGCGGCGCGCGTAAGGTCAACAAACGAAGAGTTTGTACACGAACCTATAACGACTTGGTCTACCTTTGTGCCCTCAACCTCCCGAACGGGAACGACGTTGTCGGGGGAATGCGGACAGGCTATGAGAGGCTCAAGCTCGGAGAGGTTAATCTCTATGACCTCGTCATATTCCGCATCTGGGTCCGGCAGAAGCTCCACCCAGTCCTCCTCCCTTCCCTGTGCCCTCAGGTAAGCCCTCGTTATCTCATCCGAGGGAAAGATTGAGGTCGTTGCACCGAGCTCCGCTCCCATGTTTGTGATTGTCGCCCTTTCGGGAACGGAAAGCTCTTTTACTCCTTCCCCGAAGTATTCAAATATCTTCCCAAGACCGCCCTTTACGGTCAGACGCCTTAGAAGCTCAAGTATGATATCCTTGGCGGTTACCCAGGGCGGGAGCTTGCCCGTCAGCTTCACTCCCACTATCTTTGGCATCTTCAGGTAAAAAGGTTCGCCCGCCATAGCCGCGGCAACGTCAAGCCCTCCCGCCCCGATGGCGAGCATACCCATACCGCCCGCGGTGGGCGTGTGTGAGTCAGAACCCAGAAGGGTCTTTCCGGGACGTGCGAAGCGCTCAAGGTGAACTTGGTGGCATATGCCGTTTCCGGGCTTTGAGAGCCATATACCGTATTTCTTCGCGACGCTCATGAGGTATTTGTGGTCGTCCGCGTTTCTGAAGTCCGTTTGAAGCATGTTGTGGTCTATGTAAGAGACCGAGAGCTCGGTTTTTACCTCCGGAACACCCATAGCCTCAAATTCCAGATAGCACATCGTCCCGGTCGCGTCCTGCGTGAGCGTTTGGTCAATCTTTATCGCTATCTCCTCACCCGGTGTCATATTACCCGAAACGAGGTGCTCCTTTATTATCTTCCATGCGACCGTTCCCTTAGCCATACCGACCTCCTTTCCAGAACAAGTATAACAGCGTTATAATGTTATGATAGTGTATAACCACGGATGCTCTCATCTCAGATATAAAACATCTGTCGGAGGTGGGAGCAATGAGAAAATCCTATCGTAAGTTTTACTACTCGGTCGCAGGTATCCTCGCGGGAATTATTATCAGCGGTTGCGGAGGAGGTGGAGG
>JAADEK010000110.1 GCA_013153455.1 Aquificota bacterium | reverse complement strand
AGACGAGTTCAGGAAGATAAACAACACAAAGACGGACTTCTTCCAAGCAAAACCCCAAACCTATTCAAAGGCAAGCGAGCTAAAGTGGTAAGGAGGCTAAACCCCTCCCGCACGCTCCTCCTCTCGTTTACGCTCCTTACGCTCCTTGGCTCCCTCTTGTTATACCTCCCCATCTCAACGACGCGTCCCGTCTCCTACCTTGACGCCCTATTTACCGCGACCTCCGCGCTCACCGTCACGGGTCTTGGAGTCCTTGACACGTATTCGGACTTCACACCCTTCGGGAAACTCGTCATACTTCTCCTAATACAAATAGGCGGGCTCGGTTATATGACCTTCTCCACCTTCTTCCTCATACTCCTCGGAAGGAGGATAGGACTAAAGGAGAGGCTCATACTCGCGGAAGCGCTTGAATACCCCAGCCTTCACGGGCTCGTAAGATTCCTGAGGCGGGTGTTTGCTTTCGTTCTTGGGGCTGAGCTCCTCGGCGCTTTCCTGCTCAGCACTTATTTCTATATAAAAAATATAGAAGACCCCGTTTTCAACGGGGTGTTTCATGCTATTTCCGCCTTCAACAACGCGGGCTTTTCAACGCTCAAAGACGGACTTTTGCCCTTTCGCTCGGACCCCTTTGTAAACCTCACGCTCAGCTTCCTCATCATACTCGGGGGTATAGGCTTTTTCGTCATAAACGACGTATACCTATACGTAAACGGGCTTGTGAGGAGGCTCTCGGTTCACACCGTCTTGGTTCTCTCCTTTTCCGCTTTCTTGGTCGTCGCGGGTGCGCTCGGGCTTCTGCTCACCGAGTGGGGAAACGAGAGGGGACTTTGGAGCCTGCCTTGGGAGGAGAGACTCCTTTCCTCCTTTTTCTTGAGCGTCTCCTCCAGAACCGCGGGCTTCTCAACCGTTGAGGTCTCCGAGCTTTCCGAAAGCTCGCAGTTCCTCCTGATGATGCTCATGTTTATAGGAGCCTCACCCGGGAGCACGGGAGGAGGTATAAAGACGACGACCTTCCTCGTGGTTCTCCTCTCCGTTCTTTCATACGTGAGGGGAAGGGAGCAGACGGTAGTCCTTGACAGGAGTATATCCGAAGCGACGATAAGGCGCGCACTCGTCATACTCTCCCTTTCGCTCTTTTTCATAAGCGCGGTGAACCTCATACTTGACAAAATTGAGGAGAAGAACTTCCTCTTTACACTCTTTGAGGTTATCTCCGCCTTCTCAACCGTGGGGCTCTCGGTCGGGAACGGGGAGGGACTCAGCTACTGCGCGGACTTCTCTCCCGCGGGTAAGCTACTCATAATCGTGACGATGCTCGTGGGAAGGGTCGGGATACTGAGCTTCGCGCTCGCCCTCTCGGGCAGGGCACCCGTTCAAAAGATTAAATACCCGGAGGCGAGGATACTCGTATGAGGAGGGTTTTTGCGGTAATCGGTCTCGGTAGGTTCGGGTTTTACGTCGCAAAGACGCTCGCACAGCTCGGGGCGGAGGTCATAGCCGTTGACCTTGACGAGAACAAGGTAAAGCAGATAGCGGACTACGTGACGCACGCATACGTTGCGGACGCGCTTGATGAGAAGGCTCTTGAGGAAGCGGGTATATTCAACGCGGACGTCGCGGTCGTGAGCATAGGTCAGAACGTTGAGGCGAGTATATTCGTCGTGGTGATACTCAAAGAAAAGGGAGTCGGTGAGGTCGTCGCGAAGGCTATAAATACACTCCACGGGAAGGTTCTTGAGAAGCTCGGGGTCGCACGCGTCGTATACCCGGAGATGGAGACAGCGGTAAAGCTCGCGCACACGCTCCTGCTTCGGGGTCTCGTTGATGAGATTCCCTTCGCTCCCGGATACAGCATATTTGAGCTAAAGGCTCCCCCCGATTTTGAGGGAAAGACGCTCAGGGAGCTTGACCTAAGAAGGCGCTACGGTATCACCGTCATAGCGGTAAAAAAGCCGGACGGGAACGTCGTCGTGAACCCGTCGGGTGATTACCTCGTTGAGAGGGGAGACGTCCTTCTGGTTCTCGGGAGCGAGGAGAGTGTATTAAAATTGGCGAGATGAGGGACGGGCGTCTTTTCCTCCTGCTCGCGCTCTACACGGGCGCTCTTATATCCATAACCCTCTTTGAGGCTCTCGTCGTTCTCGCCCTCTTGGTTGCCTTTCTTGACGTCCTCAAGGAGAGGCAAGCGGGGGGCGCCCTTCGGACGGGCGTTCTTCTATACGGTTTTTCAACGCTTGCGGGAACGCTTCTGTTTTTCCCCCGCATGTTTCACAAGGCTCTTGAGGAGGGTCTTTTTCAGTTTGTTTATTTTTTAAAAATTCCTAAAGATACCGCGAAGCGGTTCTCGGATATTTTTTTAAAGATTCTCGTTGTTTCCGGTTTGATACTGCTACCGGTCGCTCTTTTTCGTTACGCGAGGGAGGGAGAGCCTAAGCTGATTTGGGGCGGGAGTTTTGAGGCGGGTTTCTTTTTCGGGCTTTTTGCCCTCGGGTCTTTTTTGCTCTCGGTGAGGGAAAGCTCAAGCAAGAGGCTTTTTTTCGCGTTTTTGTTCCTCCTTTTCGGGGGTATGGTCTTTCTGAGCGCGAGAAGGTCTATGATGCTCGCGTTTGTCTTTATGTTTCTCTTGGTAGTTCTTATACTTGTGAGGAGCGGGGTTTTGAGCAGGAGGGTTTTGGCTCTTTTCGGGCTTTTGGTTTTCCTTATCTCCGCGGGGGGATACGCTTGGCTCTCGGAGAGGGACGCGCGCTTCAGGACGCTTAACGAGATTCTCCTCGGGAAAAGGGAGCTTACTTACGAGACGCTCAACGTTATCTCCTCAAAGAGGGCGGGGCTTTTCTTGGACGGTCTTGAGGTTCTGAGGGAAGATATAAGGGAGGGGAGGTTACTTGAGCTACTCTTTGGGCACGGTGTGAGGGCGGGGGCATACCTTCCCCACAAGCACGCGCACAGGGCGGAGCGCTACGAGTCGGTCTTTTTGCTTTCTGAGCTCATTGAGAGGGGTGTTTTGGGTCTTTTGGGTATCTTGCTTATTTACGTCGCTTACTTTAGGACTCTTTCGGGGTTTAGGGTGAGGGATGTGGGGGACTTGGGTGTTTTGGCTCTGTTTTTGCCCCTCGGGCTTCACCTGATTCAGACCGTCTTTACGTATTTTTGGGACGCTCTTTTACCTCTTTATCTGGTTCTTTTCAGGGCTGGGGAGTCTCTGGGTAGACGTTAATCGGGAGGGGTTTGCTTTCTTTCATGAATTTGTTTACCGCTTTTATTTCGTAAAGGGCGGGCAGGCTGGGGTTTTCCTCGGTGTATGTGGTTTGTTTTACGGGTTTTTCCGTAATTCTTTCCTTGTTTTTGTATATGTGGAAACCGAGGAGGTCTTCGGGTTTTTCGTGAAACCAGTAAAGTATTAGTTTGTTTTTGTAGATGATATAACCGCCGTGAGACGGGGGTTCGGGAACCGGGTAGGGCTTTTTCGGAACTTCCAAGAGGAGGGGTTCCGTCTCGTAGGGAGGGTTTAGTTCCTCCGCGATGCCCACGGTGTAGGGCTCGTATCTTCTTCTTAGCTTTGCTTCTTTTTTGAATGTGAGGAGGGGGAAGGGTGATGGGATTCCTTCGGGGATGAGGGGATAAACGCGGTAAACGGATTCACGGGGTGCCTTGAGAACGAGGTAGTCTTCCGTAATTTTGTGGGTTATTTTCGGTTTTTTTGCGGGCGCTTCTCGGACGCATACCTTTTTTGATTTTCCCTTTACGTGTTTTACGAGAAAGCAAAAGGCTTTTGATTCGTTCTTATACCAGAAGGTTCCGTAATTTTTGAAGCGGGGGACGGTTATATCCTTCCCGATGACGTAGACGTGTCTCCCCATTCTCTTGAGGGTAAAGGAGGGTTCGGGCGGGGGTTTCGGGGGTGCTTTTATACCGCAGGAGGTAAGGAGGAGGGAGAGGAGGAGGGCTTTAGCCCACAAAATTCTTAAGGGCTTCGTAAGCCTTCATAGCTTTTGAGAAGCGCTCGTTTATGACGTCCCAGTTGAGGTTTTTAAAGACCGCGTCCACGTAAGGGGGGCGTTTGTTTTTGTAATCAACGTAGTAGGCGTGCTCGTAGGTGTCTATGACTATCAGGGGTATGAGACCGGTGAGGTTGTAGACGTTGTGAGCGTCAAGACCGTTCACGACGAGTCTACCGCTGAAGATATCAAGTCCGAGAATCGCCCATCCTCTGAAGGCTATCGCTGTGGCTTTTAGTTCGTTTGTGCAGGCGTCAAGCGAACCGAGGTCTTCCTCTATCTTCTTCTTCAGCTCGGGGGAAGGCTCTCCCTTTCCTCCGGGTGTGAGCATACCGAAGTAAAGTTCGTGAAGGATGACTCCCATGTAGTTAAAGGTTTCTTCTACTTTTAGCTCGCGATACTCGGAGTAGTTTTGGTTTGCTTTGTCGCGGGGTGCGAAGTTTGGGTCCGCGAGCTTTTCTTGTATTTCGTTGAACTTTGTGACGTAGCCCTTGTAGTGGGCTTCAAAGTGGGGCTCTATCTGCTCGTTTGATATACCTTCAAGGTTTTGGGGCTTCAGGTGGTCTTTTGGTTGTAGCTTAAACACGGACATCTCTTCACCTCCTTTTTTCTTTCCTTTGATTTTACCCAAAACGCGGAACGCGTATGTATGTTAAAGGTCATATGCTAAAATTATGATATAAGGAGGTAAAAGTATGGAAAAGAATATGGCGACGTGGGACAGGGTGATAAGGGTTATCTTGGGGATTATTTTTATCTACCTCGCTCTTACGAAAGGGGGAGCTTTCTGGATTTTGGGACTTATAGGTATAGTCTTTATAGTCACCTCCGCGATAGGATTCTGCCCTCTTTATAAGATTCTCGGCATCAGGACGGGTTGAAGGTCTTAGCGGTAGACTACGGGACTAAGCGCGTCGGGCTCGCGGTCGGGGACGAGACGCTAAAGCTCGTCGCGCCCAAAGG
>JAADEK010000115.1 GCA_013153455.1 Aquificota bacterium | reverse complement strand
GTCTGTCAAGAGGACTTTATTTTCCGTCTACCTCCAATCCCAACCAAAACCCCGGAGGTTGAGCTGTCCATTGAGTTTCTAAGACTTCCTTTAATTTTTACCTCTCTTTTCACCCCTAAAGTTAGTTAGCGCTTACATGAATTTTCGGGGGTTGAGCAATGGATTGCCACTCAAAGTATTTATACTCCATTTTAAGTTTGTTTCCTACTACAAAATATCCATTTGTAAAATATCTCCTATGAAGAGGGACTTTATAGATTTATGGGATTTGAGTCCGGGGGAGATTTGGGAGATAGTCAAGAAAACCCGCAGGGTAAAGGAAGAACCCCAAACGCTCGGGAAACCCCTCGCGGGTAAGTTCATCGCGCTTATATTCACAAAACCATCAACCAGAACGCGCGTCTCTTTTGAGGTCGGTATATCCCAGCTCGGGGGAGCGTGGAGTTTTATGCAGGAAAAGGAACTACAAGTAGCGAGGGGAGAGGATGTAAAGGATACCGCGAGGACGCTTTCGCGCTACGTTGACGGTGTGATTGTGAGAAATCACTCACACACTTGGCTCAGGGAACTCTCCCGATACGCATCCATACCCGTTATCAACGCCCTTACGAACCTCTCACATCCTTGCCAAATTCTCAGCGATATATACACGCTTTACGAGGCTTTCGGTGAGGGTATAAAGGAGCTGAAGATTGCATACGTGGGGGACGGGAACAACGTTTGTAATACGCTTCTCGTCGGTGCGGGTATGCTCGGGCTCAGGCTCTTTGTCGCAACGCCCGAGGGACACGAGCCGAACGCCCACTACTACGCCAAGGCTCTTGAGTTTGCCAAAGAAAGCGGAGCGCAGGTAGAGCTTGTTCACGACCCGCACGAAGCGGTAAAGGAAGCGGACGTCGTATACACGGACGTATGGGTAAGCATGGGTGAGGACTCAAAGGAGATAGATGTCTTCAGACCTTATCAGGTGAACGAGGAACTCCTTTCTCACGCAAAGTCAAACGTCCGCGTTATGCATTGCCTTCCCGCGAAGAAGGGACAAGAGATTACGGAGGAAGTCTTTGAGAAGCACGCGGACTTTATATTCACACAGGCGGAAAACAGACTCCACACACAAAAGACACTCCTCTCGTTTCTCTTTAGAGAACCTCAAGCTTAGCCTTAAGGGCACCCGCAGCCTTTATAGCCTGAAGGACTTGAATGATTTCCCTCGGCGTAGCCCCGAGCTTGTTAAGAGCGTCAACGAGCTCAGCTACCGTAGCTCCCCTTATCTGGACGAAGCGTTTCCCCTCTTCCCTTACCTCAAGCTCTGTCCTCGGGACTACCTTGGTCTTCCCTCCCGACAGGGGAGGAGGCTGGGATACCTCCGGTTTTTCAACCACCCTCACGATTAGTGAGCCGACCGCTACAGCTACGGGCTCTATACTGACGTTTCCACCGAAGAGAACAACGCCCGAACGCCCGTCCACAACCACCTTCGCAACGGAAGAGGTTCTTACCTCTATATTCTCAACAATTGAAAGAAAATCAACAAAACCGTAGCCCTCCGGTATCCTCACCCTGACCGTGGCGCTGTCCACCGCGCGCGCTATCCTCTTTCCGAACCTCCTGTTTATGGCGTCTTGGACGTTTTTAGCGGTGGTAAAGTCCGGCTCATCAAGGTATATACTCACCTCATCAAAGTCCGCCTCAAAGGGAAGGTCCCTCTCCAGTATACCCCCGTTTGGTATACGACCCACCGTAGGGACGTTCTTCACCTGACGGGCACCCCTTCCCCGAGCCTCATACCCTCCCACGATTACCTGACCCTGAGCTATGGCGTATACCTCACCGTCGGGACCCCTCAGGGGTGTCATAAGGAGCGTCCCCCCCTCAAGACTCTTGGCGTCACCTATTGAGGAGACCTCAACGTCAAACCTCATACCCGCTTTCGCGTAAGGGGGAACCTTCGCGGTAACCATAACAGCCGCGACGTTCTTTACCGTAATCCTTCTCGGGTCTACGGGTATACCCATGCGCCTGAGCATATTCGCAAGACTTTGAACCGTAAACTGAGTTGCCTTCCCGTCCCCCGTCCCCTTCAGACCGACCACAAGACCGTAACCTATCAGGTAGTTGTAGCGGTTTCCCTCTATCGTCGCTATGTCCTTTATCCTCGCCCCGAACCCGAAGGAAAGAAACAGTATCAAAAAGGAAACAACAGAGCGAATATACGCGCGAGCCATCCGGGCTCCCCTCCTTTTACCATATAACCCTTACCCTCAAAGAAAATCTCCATATCCGCTATCTTGTCGCTCGTTATAGTGTTGTTCGTATCGAGGTCCTCGGGTCTCACTATACCCCTGAGGACGAACTCCCTCCTCACACCGTTCAGCTCTATGTATTTTTTCGCCTCTATGAGCATCGTCCCGTTCGGGAAAACCTTAATCACCCTGCCCGCGAGCGTAGTCGTCAAAAGCCCGCTCCTTTGGTATTTACTCGCCCCCTTTGATGAAAAGGAAGATTTCCCCTCCGCACCGAAGTTTTTCAGCGTCGCGGGGTGGACGCCGAAGAAGGATGAAATAGCGTTCGTAAAAGATGCGCTCCTTCCCATATTGGAGGAAACGCTCTCAACCGCGTTCACACTCTCAACAACCCGCACGTATATAACGTCGCCAACGCGCGAAGCCCTGACGGAACCGAACAAGTAAGCACTCTGGGGGTCCCTGTAGAGACTGCCGGGTGGGGGTTTTGGGACGTTTACGTCTTTTGGGAACTCATACGTATACCTGCTCCTTTGCTCAACTTTTGTGGAGCACGAGAGGAGGAAGGATATGATAAAAATCAATAAAACCATCGCCCTATGAATGAATATAGCAATCGTGACTCAAATTTGCTATAATTACAAAAACATAATGGAAATACGCCTTGACGGGAAGGTTTCCCTCATCACAGGCTCCACACGCGGGATAGGAAACGCGATAGCGCACAAACTCGCAAGCTCGGGAAGCTCCGTAATCATTACCGGAACAAATGAAGAACGCGCTTCGCGCGTAGCAAACGAAATAAAAGAAAAATACAACGTTGAAACACTCGGCGTTGGCATGGACATCTCAGACCCCGAAAGCGTTGAGGAAGCCTTTAAAAAGATATACGAAAGATTTGATGGTATAGACATACTCGTAAACAACGCGGGTATAACGCGTGACAAGCTCTTTTTACGCATGAACTTGGAAGACTGGGAGGAGGTTCTTCGCGTAAACTTAACGGGAACCTTCCTCGTCACAAAACAAGCGCTGAAGAAGATGATTAAGCAACGCTGGGGCAGGATAGTAAACGTATCGTCCGTTGTCGGCTTTATAGGCAACGTTGGGCAGGTCAATTACGCGACCACGAAAGCGGGACTTGTAGGCTTTACAAAGTCGCTCGCAAAGGAGCTCGCACCCCGGAATATCCTCGTCAACGCGGTAGCCCCCGGCTTTATAGAGACGGACATGACCGCAAACCTGCCCGATGAGGTAAAGGAAAGGTATAAGGAACAGATACCCCTCGGGAGGTTCGCATTACCCGAGGAGGTAGCAAACGTCGTTGTCTTTCTTTGTTCCGATTTGGCGAGTTATATAACGGGCGAAACGATACATGTAAACGGAGGAATGTTTTAAAGGAGGTAGGCTATGAGCTTGGAAGAAAGGGTCAAAGAAATCATAGCGGAACAGCTCGGGGTTGAAAAGGAAAAGATAACGCCCGAGGCAAAGTTCGTTGAAGACCTCGGGGCGGACTCACTTGACGTCGTTGAGCTCATCATGGCATTTGAGGAAGAGTTCGGGATAGAGATACCCGACGAGGACGCGGAGAAGATACAAACCGTCGGTGACGTCATAAAGTATCTGCAGGAAAAGGTCGGGGGATGAAAAGAAGGGTAGTCGTCACCGGCTTGGGTGTGGTCTCCCCGATAGGAACGGGTGTCGGGAAGTTTTGGGAAAACCTCGTCGCGGGAAAGAGCGGTGTTGACTACATAAAGAGCTTCAACCCCGACGAGTATAACATCCCCGTAAAGATAGCGGCGGAGGTAAAGGACTTCAACCCAGAGGAGTTTATGGACAAAAAGGAAGCCCGAAAAGCGTCCCGATTCGTCCAGTTCGCTATAGGGGCGGTGAGCGAAGCCCTGCGCGACAGCGGACTCCTTGAGTCGGAGTTTGACCCCTACCGCGTCGGTGTCATCATAGGAACGGGGATAGGAGGACTTAAGGACATAGAAGACCAGACGACGATACTCAAGGAAAAAGGAGCGCGGAGGGTCTCACCCTTCTTCATACCCTACGGCATATCAAACATGGCTGCGGGGCTCGTCGCCATACGGTGGGGCTTCAAGGGACCGAACTACTGCGTCACCTCCGCGTGCGCGACCGGAAATCACGCCATAGGCGACGCCTTTCGCCTAATTCAGAAAGGCGACATAGACGTCGCGATAGCGGGAGGAACCGAAGCCGCAATCACACCCCTCGGGGTTGCGGGCTTTGCCGCGATGAAGGCTCTCTCAACCCGCAACGACGAGCCCCAAAAGGCTTCCCGTCCCTTTGACAGGGACCGCGACGGTTTTGTTATGGGAGAAGGGGCGGGCATACTCATACTTGAGGAATACGAAAGGGCAAAAGCGAGGGGAGCTAAGATATACGCGGAGCTGGTAGGCTACGGCGCGACCGACGACGCCTTTCACATCACCTCCCCCCACGAGTGCGGTGAGGGAGCGCACGAGTGTATGAGGCTTGCGCTTGAGGATGCGGGTATAAAGCCCGAAGAGGTTGACTACATAAACGCACACGGAACTTCAACACCCCTGAACGACAAGATAGAGACCCTTGCGATAAAACAGCTTTTCGGTGAACACGCATACAGACTTAAGGTTTCCTCCAACAAGTCAATGATAGGGCACCTTCTGGGTGCCGCTGCTGCGGTTGAGGCGGTTGCGACCGTAAAGACGGTGGAAACCGACACAA
>JAADEK010000080.1 GCA_013153455.1 Aquificota bacterium | reverse complement strand
GGTTAAATCTAACTATAATCCTTCCTTATGGAAAACTTAGGATATCTGAGCGCATACGTATTGGTTTTACTCACAGCTCTTTTGTCGCGCCTTGAGGGAGCGGGGCTTGAGAGGGAGGTGATACTTTCCTCCTTGAGGGCTCTCTTTCAGCTTTTGCTTCTTGCTTACCTCCTCGGATACATACTCGGGGTTAGCTCACTTTTCGCCCAGTTTCTCATACTCCTCTCAATGTCCCTGTTTGCGTCCTTTGTGTTCCTTGAGCGCTCAAAAAGTCCGAAGCTCTTTCCTGTCGCCTTTATCTCAATAAGTATGAGCTTCGCTTTTCCGATAGTGCTCCTCCTTTGGCTCGGGGCGCTCAGGGGAGCACCGCACGAGCTCATACCGTTCGGAGGTCTCATAATCGGAAACACGCTAAACACACTCTCCCTCTTTTACGACCGCCTCGTTTCGGAGATAAGAAACAGAAGGGAGGAGATAGAAGCCTACGTAGCCCTCGGAGCACCCCTAAGACTCGCCCTTCACCCCGTAATCACCGACAGCATAAAGATGGCTATGATACCTAAGTTGAACTGGCTCAAGTCCGCGGGCGTTGTTCACATACCCGGGGTGGCGGTGGGTATGCTCGTCGCGGGCGCGTCTCCCCTGAAGGCTATCCTCTTTCAGCTCGTTATACTCTACACACTCCTCTTTTCGGGTATACTCGGGAGCTCAGTTCTCGCTTTCCTCGGTCTTCGTGAGATTTTCAAACAAAGCTTTAGGTTAAGATAATTCATATGAGATACGACGTCGTCGTAGTCGGAGGCGGTGTCTCCGGACTCAGCTGTGCCCTCACGCTCGCATCCTCACAGGGAAGAGGGTGGAGCTGGGCGGAAGGGAAAAAATTCCTCGTCATAGACGACGGGGCGTCTGACCTAAAGAAAGCCCTCCTCAACAACGTCCCCGGTATACCGCCCGGAACGCTCGGAAAGGAACTCCTTGAGAAGATAAGAAAACAAATCCAAGACATGAACGACAGCACCGATTTCCTTGAGGACACAGTCGTAAAGATAGAAGGAACGAAGGGGAACTTCAAGGTATACACGAAAGGGGGTAAGGTTTACGAGGCGGAATACGTAGTCCTCGCCTCGGGCTTTCACAAGTTTGACATAGAGTGCGAAGGAGTAAAGGTGGTTGAAAACCCGAAGTCCCCCAAACCCGGTAGGGTCATGATAGAGCACGACGGGGACTACAAAGTAAGAGAAGGGCTCTACGTCGCGGGACTGCTCGCGGGTGTAAGCTCAATGTTCGGAAGCGCGTCCGGGACGGGCGTTCAGGTCGCGATAAACATACTCTCCGAGTGGGCGGGCAAGCCCGTCGTTATACACGACGTTCCGGATAAGGATTGAGAAAATTACTCCTCGCGCTTGTTCCGAGCGTCCTCTTCCTCGCGCTCTTTTTTTACCTCATACCCGCGGAGGAACTCCTCTCGGACCTAAAAAAGATAAAGCCCGAAGGGCTTCTTTACGGATTTACACTTTATACCCTCAGTCAACTCCTCAGGAGCGTAAGGTGGAGTATACTCTTAGGTCTCCCCCTCTTGGACGCTTTCTTCCTGAACGCGGTAAACCTATTTCTGAACAACGTCCTTCCCGCAAGGAGCGGGGAGCTTAGCTGGTTTTATTACGCGCACCGCCTCGGGATACCCCTAAAAAACTCCGTCTTTTCCTTTTTCATCGGGAGACTTTACGACCTTTTTGCCCTCCTTTGCGTCGTTCCCTTCTCATACCTCCTTCTCAAAAGCAAAACCCTCTCTCTCCTCTTTTTGCTCTTCCTTTTCCCCCTCTCCCTCCTTCCGCGCTACGTATACGTCTTGGTTCCCCCCGTCCGCAAACTCAGGGAGGTTCGGGCGTTTATGAGCGAGAATCTGAGCATACGCCTATCTCTTTACCTCTTTTGGCTTTCCTTCCTTTCCTTCCTCCTCAAGGCTCTCTCAACATACGCGGTCGTTCAAACCATAACGGACATGGACCTCTTTACCTACAGTCTCGGCTTTTTGGGGGGTGAGCTTTCCTCCGTTTTACCGATTCACAGCTTTATGGGATACGGGACTTACGAGGGAGGGTTTATCCTCGCCCTCTCTCTCGCGGGGGTGGAAACAAAGGGAGCGCTGAAGGTTGCGTTCCTCGCGCACAACTTTTTACTCCTTTCGTCCGCGCTCCTTGGGACGCTCGCTATACTTTACCTGCATACTCGCGCTCGTAAATCTCCCTGACCTTCCTCCTTCCCCACTCAACCGCCTCCACAATCTCCTCAATCGTCTTTGGCTCCTGTAGCTCAACCTCCTCAAGAGCCCTCTCTATGAGTTCAACGATACGCAAAAACGGAATCTTTCCCTTTAGGAAAAGCTCAACCGCCTCCTCGTCCGCACCCACCAAAACGGGAACATACGGACCCCCCATATAGCCCGCCCACCTCGCGAGCTCAAGCGCCCTGAACTTCTTCGTATCCACCCGCTCAAAAACAAGCCCGGAAAGCTCAAGCGGTGAGACCCTCCCGAAGGGGTAATCCATCCTTTTGGGGTAAAAAAGGGCGTGCATTATGGGAATACGCATATCCGTAGGGGACGCGTGCATAAGGAAACTGTTGTCCCTCAGCTCAAGAATCGCGTGAACAACGCTCTGGGGGTGTATAACGACCTTAATCATATCAAGCGGGAGGTCAAAGAGATAAGAAGCCTCAAGAACCTCAAAACCCTTGTTCATAAGCGTCGCGCTGTCAACGGTGATTTTCGCCCCCATGTTCCAGCGGGGGTGTTTCAGGGCGTCCTCAACGCTCACGTCCTTTAACTCTTCTATCTTTTTATCTCTAAAAGGACCGCCGGAGGCGGTGATAAAAACATTTTTAACCTCTTCACGTGAAACGCTACCGAGAAGTTGAAAAAGAGCGTTATGCTCGCTGTCAACCGGGAGAACCCTTCCCCTGTGCTCGCGTATAAAGTCCCCGAGGCACAGGATTGACTCCTTATTTGACGCGAGTAAAACCTTACCCTTCCTTAAAATCTCGTATGCGGGCTTTATACCGTGAACGCCCGAGACCGCGTTCATCAACCTATCGGACTCAGAAATTATCGCGTCAAGACCTTCATCCCCCTTCAGGAACTTAGTCCCGGAAGGAAGACGCGAGAGCCACTCCTTTGTCGGCTCCTCGTATGAGACGACGAACCTCGGCTTGTAGCGAATAGCTTGGGAAAGGAGCTTTTCCGAAGCCCTTCTCGCGAGTATACCTACGAGCTCAACGTCTCCCCCGACCCTCTCGTATACCTCAAGGGTTTGTGAACCGACCGAACCCGTGGAGCCGAGAACCCCGAGTTTCATACCAATATCTTAAGGATTCATCGTCTGAAAAACCATTGAGTAAACCGTTGAGCAACAGTTCGGTGAAACAACCGGCTCAAGCCCCAAAGACCTTGAGAAGGTAAGTATACCCTCCGCGGGGAAAGCGATACCGTTCACGCCCCCGAGAACGGCGTAAGCGTCAAGTTTTACCCTTTCGGGACCCGCGGGTCTCGCGCAACCGACAACGAGTGGGGAGCTCGGTATACTCCTCCTCGCATACAGGATTACCCTCGCGGTCTCCTCCGCGCTCGGCGGGGGAACGAGCTGAAAGCGCGCCTTCCCGTAGTATGGCATAACCACGACCAGAACAAGAGCGTCCGGCTCATGCTTTGCTATCATATCTATAGCCCTAAACTCACCCTTTATCTTCCCGTAGTGAAGACCCACGATAACGTGCGGAACTATCCTGAGACCCGCTTCCTTCAAGAGGGATAGCGAGCGCTCGTAGTCCTTCGTGCTCTTGTGGGGAAGCTTATAGACTTGAGCTATCGTCTCGTCGTCCCCGATGATGTCAAGGAGAACCGCATCAACCCCAGCCCTCAGGAGCCCCTCAACGTATTTCTCGTCAACGAGACCGACGTGGCACGTGAGGAGCATACCGAGCTCCTCTTTCAGGTAGCGCATGGCGTCAAAAAAGTCCCAAAGCGGAACAAACCCGTCTTTGTCCGAACCCCCCGATACGAGAACGCCCTCTATACCTTTGCGCTTTAGCTCCTTTCCGACCCTTACGAGCTCCTCGGGGCTCGTCGCGGGTATCATATGCCAGAGTATCTTTGACGCGCAGTGGTCGCACATAAGCTCACAATTCCTTCCCGTTACGGAAATATCAACGAACTTAGGGGGTGAGTCCACGTGAAAGTCCTCAACCTCGTAATGCTTAAAACCGGGTGAGTAGAAGAAAATCTTATCCCCGAAGTTTTTCTTCCTTATCTCAAAGCCTTCTAAGAGCTCCGATACGAGGTTTTGGTCAAGTTCAACCTCAAGCTCACCGACCGCTCTTTGGTCCATACCCCTCTCCGAAAAAAGGTGATAAGGGAAGCGGGCGGGTTAACCGCACTTGACGCCCTTTTCTTGAACTATGGGCTGTAGGAGTTCGGCAGCCTTTGAAGCGTCAACGAGCTCAGCCTTAGCAGCTTCCGGGTCCGCGGGCTTTACCTTCGCTATCCAGCCCTGACCGTATGGGTCGTCGTTCACGAGCGCGGGATTCGTCTTGAGGGCTTCGTTTACCTCAACTATCTCCCCGTCAAAGGGTGAGGGAACGGGTCCTACCCACTTTCCGCTCTCAATCGTTGCGACGCTCTTGTCCTTCTTTACCGCCTTTCCTACCTTTTTGGGCGTGTAAGCGACGAGCCTTCCCGCCATCGCTGCAGCCACAGAAGTCAGCCCGATGGTAAAGGTTCCGTCTCCCTCTTCCTTGACCCAGATGAAGGCGTTCTTATCGGGGTTGATGTAGTAGAGTCTATCCTCCGGAAGAGGACAGCCGTTGACTTCCGCCATTTCACACCTCCCTTTAGGTTTATTAAATCAAAAGGTTATAAGCTTATCCGCCATCATCGCCCTGATGGCGAACTCGCTCGCGGGAACGATACCGTCAAGCTCGGGAATAAGCTCGTCTTCCGTGAGCCCGAGCGAGTCAACCGCCTGCTTACAGGAGTAGAACTTAACACCCGCGAGCTTGGCGTCCTTCATAAAGTCGTAAACCGTCTTCGGTTTTTGACCGTTCGCGGAATAACAATTCCCCTCAAGGGATGGGCATATCCTCTCCGCGACCCCCTTCTTTATGAGGTTTGTCCCGTCCAT
>JAADEK010000095.1 GCA_013153455.1 Aquificota bacterium | reverse complement strand
CTCATCTCCCTCGCTGTTATGGTTCCCGCGATTATATCCGCGGAAAAGAGGGGAAAGATAAAGCCCGTCTTCCTGAGCGGTATAGCACTTATCTCCCTCGGATTTCTGTCACATTTAATTATCCCCAACTTCTGGGGTGCGGTTTTACTCCTGCTTTTCTTCTTCATAGGGTTTCACCTTCTTGAGCCTATACTCCCGTCCCTGCTCACAAAGTTCGCGGGAGAGCATATGAGGGGGCTCGCGGTGGGTGTATACAACACCGTCCAATTCTCCGGAGCCTTCCTCGGGGGTGTTCTCGGGGGTGTTTTCCTAAAGGCGGGTGTTCCGTATATGCTCATAACGAACTTCGTTCTTTCCTTGGTTTGGCTTGCGGGGGTGGCTTACTGGATAAAGGGTGTAAAGGTGGAAAGGAGGAGGGCTCACCCGTAGAGGGATATCCTCGTTTCCTTCCTTTCCATGTATCCCTTCCTGAGCTTGTAGCCCTCCTCGGGGTAAAGCCCGTAAAAGAGGTTCTGGACGTGGTTCCCCTCAACGAAGAAACACCAGCGCTCTATGGCGCTCCCGACGAGTATGGAGATGTAAATAGTCCAAAGCAGGAACGCGTTTAGCGTTCCCGTGATGTAGATGTAGAGAAGTAAAAACAGGGGTATCACGAAGGTAAAGAGGTATGCGAGAGGGATAAACGTCGGGAGGACTCGCTTCCCCTTCTCGTAGTAAAACTCCGTAGTGCAGTAGTTGTCCGTCGTTGAGCCTTTGTCCACAACCCTTATGGGTCTGTTGTGAGGGAGGTTAAGAGCGTCGTTCAAGGTCGGGCGCTTTATGTAGAACTGCCGAACGTTAAACGCTATCCTGAACCCAAGCCCGAGGAGGACAAACAGGAACGTCAAAAATAGAAACGTTCCCGTATAGGGGAGCTTGTAGTAGTAGGAGATTATCGTGAAGGCGGACGAGCCCAGCATAAGATACATAAGCAGGTAGTAGATTACCGTTATACCCGTGTTCCACTCAAGGACGAACCTATTTGACGCGTATATCATAGCGGTAGAGTAGGCGCTGAGGACTCCGAGCCACCACGTGATTATCCCAAAGAGGTGCTCAAGGAAGGGAGAAACCTCGTAATACTTGAGTATAAGGTATATAAGCAGGGTAAAGCCGTAGGCTCCGCTGAAGACCGCCTCACGGGAAAGCCAAGACGTGTTAAAGCGCCTTACCGCCTTCCACGCGCGGAGTTTGTGCCCGAGGTGAAAAGACGCTCCTATCGCACCTATCCCTATGAGGACGAGGCTTATCATCCCCGATGTGAGGACGACCTCCTTCGGGAGCCCTTGCCCCTTTCCGAAGAGTTTTAAGAACTCAATAAAATACGTCAGGATAAAGAGACCTATTGAGGTTCCTGCGGTTAAAAAGAAGAATATCAAGGAAATCGGCGGGTGCATCCCTATTACCTCCTTTTATGGTAATTCTTCGGGTATATACTCATCTTCCGCGGGCTTTTGGCTCATACCGGGACGGTGTCTCCTGAGAACCTCAAGAAAGAGGGGGTTGTCGGGTTTGAGGATATGCTTCTCAAACTCCTCAAGGTTTATCCTTACCTCTTGCCTCGGGAGGTAGTGGTTAGCGGGATTCGTCCCGGCGTCGGGAAAGAGGACAAAACCGTTCCTCTCTTGTATGAGCTTGTATACCTCACTGTTGGGGTCTTCTATATCCCCGAAGAAGCGAGCCCTCGCGGGACACGTGAGAACGCAGGCGGGCTTTCTGTGCTCGGGGGGGAGCGTTTCGTCGTATATGCGGTCTATGCAGAGCGTGCATTTCTTCATAACCTTGTCCGCTTCGTCAAACTCCCTGCACCCGTATGGGCAGGACCAAGAGCAGAGCTTGCACCCTATACAGTCGTCGTAATTCACGAGGACTATCCCGTCCTGTTCCCTTTTGTAGCTCGCTCCCGTGGGGCAGACCGGAACGCAGGGGGCGTCTTGACAGTGGAGGCATGACTTTGGGAGGTGAAAGACCTGCGTGCTCGGGAACTCGCCCGTTTCGTATGTAAACACACGGTTATACCACACACCGCTCGGACCCCTCCCGTATGGGTCAAAGTCCGAAAGGGGTCCGAAGGCAGCCTGAGTATTCCACTCCTTGCAGTTGGTTGCGCACGCGTGGCAACCCACGCACGTGTTCAAATCTATAACGAGCGCATACTGAGCCATCTTTCACACCTCCTTCAGGGCTTGTATCTGAGGACGTCAACCCAACGCTCCTTTATGTATGGCAAGGGTTCTACGCTGAACTCCGGATACGTTTCGGGTGTTTGGTCTTCCGCCTTGTATACCCTTACCTTTGTGTCAAACCAAGCGAGGTGACCGGTTATGGGGTCCCCGTAGTAGAACTCCCTACCGCTTATCTTTATTGAGTGGGGTATCACGTGGTTGAGGAGGAAGCCCTGATGACCCTCTTCCGCTTCCGGCTTTAGTCCCCAAGCGCCTATCATCTTCCCTATGGCGTTCCAAGTCCATACCGAATTTGGCTCCGTGCACTCGGTAAGGAACACCTGACACTTTACCTTACCTATCCTGCTCTCAACCCAAACCCAATCAAGGTGTTTTATTCCTAATTTCTTCGCGGTCTTCGGGTTCATGTATAGGTAGTTTCTCGTTGATATCTGTCTGAGCCAAGCGTTTTGTGAGTCCCAAGAGTGATACATCCACTGGGGTCTTTTCGTAAAGGCGTAAAGCGGGTAGTCCTTCCCGCTCACGTCCTCCTCAAACGGAGGATACCAGAAAGGCAGGGGGTCAAAGTAGCGAACGAGTCTCTCCCTTATCGCGGGGTCGTTAGGGGGTTGTTTCTCACCTTCCCACAGCCCTTGACCCGCGAGTCTGAACTTCTGGAGCGTCTCAACGTAGAAGTTCATTATTATCGGGTCTGTTCTCTTTACGAATCGGACGCTCTTTGCCCACTCAAGGTATTCCTTGTTCGCAAAGCGGTAAAAGCGCATATTCTCGGGAAGCGGGTAGTAGAAGAAGCCCTTGTTTTTCGTATACATCTCAAGCTGTTTGGGATTCGGCTCACCGACGAAGTGTTTGTCCCCGTTTTTACCCCTCCAGCCCGCGAGAGCGCCTATCCCCGGCTGGGGTTGCCAGTTTATGAGGAAGTCCTCCCAGTTCTTATACTTGGGTGTTCCGTCCTCGTTAACGAATCCCGGAAGACCGAGTTTTGTCCCTAGCCTTACCATAACCTCGCCCCAAGGGAGGACGTCAAGCTTGTTCCCAAGAAGGTCCTGAGGTTCAACAATCGGTTGCCTTAAAGCGTCAACGGGACCGCTCGCCACCGAAGGCGGTCTGTCAAGGAGGGAAAGCGCGAACCACTGCTCAAGGTATGTCGCATCCGGAAGAACGAGGTCCGAATACGCGACCATCTCGCTGTAGAAGGCGTCTATCGTTATTATCTTCGGGATTATGTAATTACCGCTCGCGTCCTTCGCGGTAAGAGCCTCAATTATGTAAGGTATGTTCTGCGAGGAGTTCCAAGCCATGTTAGCCATGTATATCATCAGGACTTCTATGTCGTAGGGGTCTTTTTCATACGCTGCGGGTATGACGTTCTGGATAAGTCCGTGTGCGGATATGGGAAACTCCCAACTGTAAGCCCTGTCTATCCTCAAGGGGTTCCCGTTTTCGTCAACGAGGAGGTCGTCCGGGCTTTGAGGTATACCGAGGTGAGGACCGTAGGGTTTCTTAAACTTTAACTCGTCAAGGGAGTTTATCCTCTTGGGCTTTGGCAGGTCTTCTATGTGCTTGGGGTAGGGGGGTTTTGCGAGGTGTCCCCCCGGTCTGTCTATACACCCGAGAAGCATCATAAGGACGAAAACCGCCCTCGCGGTTTGGTAGCCGTTCGTGTGAGACGCGATTCCGCGCATGATGTGGAACGAGACGGGTCTTCCCACCATCTTCTTGTGCTTTCTTCCCCAAACGTCGGTCCACTCTATGGGTAGCTCTATGGGGTCGTAAAGGGCGGTAACGCCGAGCTCCTTTGCGAGCCTTTCTATCGTCTCCGCGGGAATTCCCGTAATCTTTTCCACCTTTTCGGGTGTGTAGTCCTTTACGAGTCTTTCCGCGAATATGTCAAACGCGGGTCTTACCTTGTAGCCCTCCGGTGTTTCAAACTCGCCTATAAAAGCGGGCTCAAGGTTGTCGGGGACTACCCTGTCCGCGGGCTTGAAGCTCCCCGATTTCTTGTCGTATACCATGGGTTTCCCTTCTTCGTTCCTGTAAAAGAGTCCGTCCTTAGGTGTTCCGGGCGCCTGTATAACGAGCCAAGGGGCGTTTGTGTATTCCTTTAAAAACTCCCAGTCTATGAGGTTGTATTTAAAGAGGACGTGCGCAAGACCGAGGATGAAGGCGCCGTCCGTCCCGGGTTTTATCGGGACCCACTCGTCCGCTATAGCCCCGTAGCTCCACCTTACGGGGTTCACAAATACGAACTTCCCTCCGCGTCTCTTTAGCTCCTGAATCCCGAGCTTGAAGGGGTTTGACGCGTGGTCTTCCGCTACCCCTATCATCATGAAGTATTTCGTGTGCTCAAAGTCGGGGTCCCCGAACTCCCAAAACGAGTATCCGACGGACATAAGACCCGCAGCCGCGACGTTTACCGAACAAAAGCCCCCGTGAGCAGCCCAGTTCAGCGTCCCTATTTGACCCGCGAACCACCCGTTTATAGCCTGCATCTGGTCCCTTCCGGTGAAGAAGGCTACCTTAGCGGGGTTCTTCTCAGCAGCTTCCCTTATCCACTTCGCAGCTATCTCAAGGGCTTCGTCCCACTCTATCTCCTTAAACTGCCCCGAACCCCTCGGACCCACCCTCAGGAGGGGCTTCCTGAGGCGAGCGGGCGAGTATTCCTTCATAATTCCGGAGGAACCCTTGGCGCAAAGGACACCCTTGTTGAGGGGGTGGTCGTCGTTCCCCTTTATGTAGGTAACCTTACCGTTTCTGACGTAGACCTCTATACCGCACCTGCAGGCGCACATATAACAGGTGCTGTAATACTTCTTCTCGTAAAAGCTCCCGCCGATTTCCATGGAAAGCCCTCCTTTAACTTCTTTTTAGGATAAACGCTCACGCCCGCGCATACAGACAGTATTTCTTAAGCGAATATAAGCCCCGCTTATAACCCTTATAAGTGATTGCTGATAGCTTTCGTTTAATATAA
>JAADEK010000030.1 GCA_013153455.1 Aquificota bacterium | reverse complement strand
AAAAGGGATGCGGTTCCTGCCACCAACCCACCGCGGACACAGTAGGACCCTCCCTCAAGAAGATAGCCCAAGCCTACAACAGCGTTGACGAGCTCGTAAAATACCTCAAGGGAGAACTCCAACCCAAGGTATGGCCCGAGAAAGCAGCTATAATGAACCCTCAGCTCACGATGATTAAGGGACTTTCAGAAGAAGAGCTGAAAGCTCTCGCGGAATACATACTATCCTTCAAGTAATACTTAAAAGACCGCCCCTTCGGGGCGGTTATAATCCTTTCAATGGAAGAACTAAAGGTATCCCTTAAACTCTACGGTCAGGCTACGTTTACAGCAAAGCTCCCCTCGGGTGAAATCACCGTAGGTCAAGAAGGACTAAAACCGATGGAATTGCTTCTTGCATCCGTCGGCGGGTGTTCCGGCGTTGACGTATACCACATACTTAAAAAACAGCGCCAAGACGTAAAGGACATACGTATTGAGCTTACGGGAAAACGCAGAAAAGCCCACCCCCGTGTGTATGAGGAGATAAAGATAAAGTATATCGCGGTAGGAAAGGTAGAAGAAAAAGCCCTTGAAAGGGCGGTAAAACTCTCCGTTGAGAAATTTTGTAGCGTTATCGCGATGATAAGACCCTCGGTCAGGATTGAGGTCTCTTGGGAAACGGTATGGGAAGACTGAGCGAAACCTTCCGCAAACTGAAGGAAGAAGGAAAGAAAGCCCTCGTTTCATACCTTATGGTAGGCTACCCGGATTATGAGACCTCACTCTTGGCGCTCAAAAAAGCCCTAAGCGGTGGGAGCGATATACTTGAGGTGGGGGTTCCGTTTTCGGACCCCGTCGCGGACGGACCCACGATACAGCTCGCGCACGAGGTCGCCCTGAGGAACCGAACGAAGCTACGCGACGTTCTTCGCGCGGTAAGCGAGCTGAGACAAGACTTCCCCGACACACCGATTCTCCTCATGACCTACTACAACCCTATATTTCGGAAAGGACTGGGTGAGTTTTGTGAGCTTATAAGGGAGAGCGGGGCGGACGGACTCATCGTTCCCGACCTTCCCCCCGAGGAGGCGGAACCCCTCAAAAAGGAACTATCAAGGAGGGGGCTTTCCTTTGTCCCGCTCGGTGCTCCGACGAGCACGCGCGAGCGCCTTTCGCTCATCTGCGAGAGCGCGGACGAGATGGTTTACTTTGTTTCGGTTACGGGAACAACGGGAGCGAGGGAAAGTCTACCCTACGAGCGCATAAAGAGGAAGGTTGAGGAATACAGGACGCTCTGCGACAAGCCCGTTGTTGTGGGTTTCGGTGTCTCAAAGCCCGAGCACGCGAGGAGGATAGGCGAGTTTTCGGACGGTGTCGTCGTGGGAAGCGCTCTTGTGAACCTCTGCGCCAAAAAAGACGTAGAGGGGATAGAAAAACTCGTAAGGGAGCTTAAAGGAGCCCTTGTTTAAAATCCGCTGATTTATGAAGTATTTAAGAAAAAGACCCAAGGTGTTATAATCTTTCTTTATGGAAAACACCCGCGTTGTTGAGGTTCCCATAGAGGAAGAGGTAAAGCAGGCGTATATAGACTACGCTATGTCCGTCATCGTGGGGAGGGCAATCCCCGACGTTCGGGACGGACTGAAACCCGTCCAGAGGAGAATCCTCTACTCAATGTATGAGATGGGACTTCTCCCCGACAAGCCCTTCAAAAAGAGCGCCCGGGTGGTCGGTGAGGTTCTCGGTAAATACCACCCCCACGGGGACCAAGCGGTTTACGACGCTCTCGTGCGCATGGCTCAAGACTTTACGATGCGCTATCCGCTCATCTTGGGTCAGGGGAACTTCGGCTCCATAGACGGGGACCCACCCGCTCAAATGCGCTACACGGAAGCCAAACTCTCCCCCCTCGCGGTTGAGATGCTCCAAGACATAGAAAAGGATACGGTTGACTTTCATCCCAACTTTGACGATACGCTCACGGAGCCCGAGGTTCTCCCCTCAAAGTTTCCTAACCTCCTTTGCAACGGCACCAGCGGTATAGCGGTGGGTCTTGCAACCTCAATACCCCCGCACAACCTCAAGGAAGTGGGGAAAGCGCTCGTTGAGCTTGCGAAAAACCCCGAGCTCTCGGTTGAGGAAATCATGGAGATACTGAAAGGTCCCGACTTTCCGACCGGAGGCGTCATAGAAGACTGGGAAAAGGTAAAGGAGGTTTACAAAACCGGAAGGGGAATCATACAAGTAAAGGGGAAAGCTCACGTTGAGAAGGTTCAAGGCGGGCGTGAGCGCATCGTCATCACGGAGATTCCCTATCAGGTAAACAAAGCGGAGCTCATAAAGAAGATAGCGGACAGCGTGAGGAGCGGGAAGATAAAGGAGATATCCGACATAAGGGACGAGACCGACAAGGAAGGGATAAGGATAGTGATAGAGCTAAAGAGGGACGCAAAAGGGGAGCAAGTCCTTGAGAAGCTCTACAAGCACACCCCGCTAAAGAAAGGCTTTCCCGTTAACCTCGTCGTCCTCATAGACAAAGAGCCTAAGCTCGTTGACATAAAGGAACTCCTCAGACAGTTCATAAAGCACAGACTTGAAGTAATCTTAAGGCGTTCAAAGTTCTTCCTGAAGAAAGCCCAAGAAAGACTCCACATCGTTGAGGGACTCCTGAAGGCTGTAAACTTCATAGACGACATCATAGAACGCATAAGGAAAGCTAAGGACGCGGGAGAGGCGAGGAAATTCCTTACGGAGGAGTTCGGGTTTACGGAAAAACAAGCTCAGGCGGTCTTAGACCTCAGACTCCAGCGACTCACCTCCCTTGAGAGGGAGAAACTCCTTGAGGAGGAAAAAGACCTCAGACAAAAGATAGAAACCTACAAAAAGCTCGTAAGGAGCGAAAAGGAAAGGATAAACCTCTTTATAGAGGAAACCCAAGAGCTCGTGAAGCGATTCGGGGACAACAGAAGAACCTTCATAGAAGGTTTTTCAAAACTCCCCCAAGAGGGGGCGATGACCGTCGCGATACTACAAGACGGGAGCATACTCCCCCTTGAGGAACTCCCCCCCGAGAACGCGCCGGTCGTCAACATACTGAGGGTTCCGTTCACCGAAGGTCTCTTCCTCGTCTCAAACAAGGGAAGGGTATACTGGGTCGCGGGCTCACAGGCGCTCCAAGGCAGTAAACTCTCCTTGAGGGGTTCGGGTGAGAAAATCATAGGAGCTTTCATACGCGAGCAGTTCGCGGACAGGCTACTTTTGGCGACGAAGAAGGGCTTTGTTAAGAAGATACCCCTCGCGGAGTTTGAGTATAAAGCCCAAGGCATGCAGATAATAAAGCTGACGGAAAACGACGAGGTTGTCGCGCTCGCCCGCTCCATAGACGAAACCGACCTAATACTCTTTACACAAAAGGGCAGGAGCGCACGCTTCGGTGTCCGCGAGGTTCCCCCCTCAACGCCCGGGGCGAGGGGCGTTCAGGGTATAAAGGTTGAGAAGGAAGACCAAGTCGCGGGACTCCGCGTCTGGCAGGGAGAGCCTTACCTCCTCGTCATCACCCAAAGCGGAAAAGTGAAGAAGGTCTCCCAAGAGGAACTTCCCAAAACGAACAGAGGGGTAAAGGGAACGGATATATCCGGAACGCGCGATAAGCTCACCGACACCATACCCTTGCGCGAGGAGCTTGAACTCCTGATAACGACACAACAAGGAAAGGCGTTTTACGACAAGATAAACCAAAAGGAACTCCCCCTCTCAACGAGAAAGAGCCCGCCGAGAACCCGCTGGAAGCTCGGTGAGGACAAGATAGTGAGGGTCGTGGTCAAAAACTCAAGATGAAACTCGTCATATCAATGGAAACGTGGGACATAGACGACACACTCATGCTCCTTTTCCTCCTGCACTACCGTGAGAAGGGTCTCGTTGACATACTCGGGGTTCACGTAGACAGGGGAACACCCCGGCAAAACGCTTACGTCGGATACATACTGAAAAAAGCGGGAGCTGACGTTCCGATATTTTCCAAAAACGTGAGCCCGAACTCCGACTCCATCCCCGAATACTACCGCGAGCTGTTTGAGGACCTCCCGGGGGAAGAAAAAAAAGCCCTTCCCCTTTCTGAACTCGTTTCCCGCCTTCGGGGTGAGGAGTTCTACCTAATCGCGGGCGCATCGCTCACCCTTCCCGCCCTCCTTTTGAGGGAGGACTTGCTCCCTAAGCTCGTCGTCGTTCAGGGAGGCTTTGCGGGAAGGAGCCTAACCGGGAAACCAAACGAAAAATTCGGGGAGAGGGACTTCGCACCCACCTTTAACTTCAACAAAGAGCCGAAAGCTACCGACGAGTTTCTCTCCCTCGCCCTCAGGAAGGGAGTCCCGACCCTATTGGTCTCAAAGAACGTAAACCATCTCATACTTATCTCAAAAAAAGACCTCCCGCCAAAGGCGGGAGGTAATTTAACAAAACCAAAAGAGTTATACCTCAGGATACTGGAGAGATACCTTTCCCTCGTGAGACCTAAAAAGAGCCTTCACGACGTTTACGCGTCGCTTGCGCTCTTTGACAGGGGGATATTCAGGTGGGAGAGGGTGATACCAGTGAGGAAGGAAGGGGGGAGGTTTCCGGAGTGGGGAAGCGTGAGGGCGGACACGAGCATCAGCATAACCGTGGGTGCGGATGAGAAGCTCGTCAAAGACTACACCCTCTTCGTTCGTGAGTTTCAGTCCTCGTAATACTCGGGGAAGGCTATCCAAGTCCTCGGGACCCTCCACTCAAGGCGGTCCCACTCCCTCATGTAGCGCTCGCGTTTTTTCTTTGCCCTCATGAGGGGTGCGCCGAGGGTGTCAAGCGCCTCCTCCTCGTATTCCTCCGGGTTTCCCGAAAGCAGAGCCTCACCAGCCATTGCGCCGGTGAGAACCGCGTTTGGTATACCGGCGCCGGTGATTGGGTGACAGAATCCCCCCGCATCCCCGACGAGCAAAACCCTGCCCCGAACGGGCTTGAGGACACCTTGAGCGGGTATGAAGCCCCCCGTCCTTGAGAGAACCCTGTTTGTGTCCACGAGTTCCGAAAGCTCGGACAAAAAGCGGGAGAGGGCTTCCCGTGCGCTGAGACCGAAGCTCGGGTCAAGACCGACCCCGACGTTCGCGACATCCCCCTTCGGGAACACCCAGCCGTATCCGCCCGGTATGTAGTCCCTGAAGTATATAAGAAGCTCATCAAGGGGCTCTTTTAGGGGGAGCGTGAGCTGTGAGGTTGAGAGAAAGCGTTTAGTAAAATCCCCGGTTTGGCGCGCAACGAAAGAGCGAGCCCCGTCCGCACCGACCACAAAGTCCGCCCTCACCTCGTAAACCTCGCCGGTTTTGAGGTCTTTCAAGATAGCTCCCCCGTCGGTGAGGGAAATGAGCTTCGTTTTTGTCTTTAGTTGTGCGCCTTGTTTTTGTGCGAGGTTTGCTATGTTTTCGTCCCAGAGCGAGCGGTGAAGGACAAAACCCTCCGACCGCATGCTCACGGTCTCACCCCACGGGGTGAGGTGGAGCATAGTCTTTACGCGCTTTGCGAGCGTGCGGGGAGGGAAGAACTCCGGAAAGGTGTGAGAGAGTTGAACGGGGACGAACTCCGCGCACTGAACCGGGTGCCCTACCCTTTGCCTCGTGTCAACGAGCAGAACCTTAGCCCCGCCCTTTGCGAGCTTGTAGGCGCACGTCGCTCCCGCGGGTCCCGCGCCTACGACGAGGACGTCAAACCTTTTCATCCGACCTTTTCCTTCTTGGGGTTCAATTTCTCCTTTAGGGACTTTGCGAGTCTGAAGGTTGGGACGTATCTCTCCTTTACGTATATCTCTATGCCCGTTCTCGGGTTCTTTACGAACCTCCCGGGCTTTCTCTTAAGCCTGAAGGTTCCGAATCCCCTAATCTCAACCTTTTCCCCGTTTAGGACCGCCTGCTTTATGAGGTCAAACGTCAGGTTAACGATGAGGAGAGCCTTCCTGTAGGAGATGTTCTTTCTCCTCGCGAGCTCCTTTGCAACGTCGGACTTGTTCACGTTCCTTCCTCCACGTATACCGTCCTTACACGCTTTTTGTGTCCCTTGGCGATGAGCCTGTTTTCCTTCCTGTATATGATTATCTCCTCCGCCTCAAGGACGCGCGTCTTTTCAACTATCTTCGCATCCCCTTTAAGGATTATCACATCCCTCTCCACGTCATACTCCATATACCGCGCAAAGGAGCGCCTGCCCTCCTCGTGCACGCGCACATCCCCCTTCGCGATTATACGAACGGGTTTCCCGTCCTCGCTGAGGAGTATTATAACCTCCTGAGCCCTCAGGACGGAGCCGTCCCTCACGAGCTTCACGTTTCCCCTGTAGATTAGCTTGTTCTTCGTAAACTCAAGCGTATCCGCCTCACCTGTTATTGAGGAGCCAAAGACCGTAAGCGCGAAGCTAAGAAGAAGGATGAACGCTCTTGACTTCATCAAGTATCACCCTAAAGGGCTTAAAGTAGATTTTAAACCCTCTGCCCCTGATGAGGTTTCCCTTTCTCCTCACGAGCACATCACCATCACCCCAAGCTACGTTCCTCTTGAAGTCTATGAAAGCCCTCTCGGTCTTTATGTAGAGGTCGGGTCCCGTAATCTCAACGTCGCCCTCAAGGAGACCCCTTGAGCTGAGCCTGTCAAAGATAAGCCTCTTTGCCCTTATCGTATACTCTCCTCCCCTTACGAGGGCGCGGAGTATAACCGCCTTTCCCCCCTCGTATACGAGCTCCTCCCCCCTTATCACCCACTCCGCTCCCCTCTTCCCGTAAAGGGTTATAACTACGCGGAGGAGTTTGCTCCTCGTGAGCTTTTCCTCCCTGAGGCGCTCGTAAACAGAAAGGTAAGCCTCCGAAAGCGCGACCAAAACCAAGAAACCAAAGATTAAACCAAAACCCTTAATCATTCCTGAGGAGGTAAAGAAGCTCCGCAAGCTCCCTTATCGCCCCCCTCCCGCCGGGGCTCATCGTCGTGTAGAGGGCGAGTCTCTTTACGTCAGGAACCGCGTTCCTCACCGCGACCGCAAAGCCCGCCCTCTTCATGAGGGGGATATCAACCACGTCGTCACCCACAAAACACACCTCCTCATCCTTCAGGGAATACTTCCTCAGGAGCTCAAGGTATACGGGCAGTTTGTCGTTCGTGTTCAGGAAAACCTCGTCTATGCCGAGCTCCTTCAGCCTGACGGAAAGGGCGGGCGAGGAGCGTCCGCTTATGACCGCGAGCCTTATGCCCATCCTTTGGAGTATCTTTATACCTACACCGTCAAGGACGCTGAAGGCTTTTATCGTCTCCCCCCCTTCGGTGTAGTAGAGGGTTCCGTCCGTGAGAACGCCGTCAACGTCCGAGATAAGGAGCTTAAGCTTCTTAGCCCTGTCCCGAAGAGCCATAGCGTTCCCTCAAAAACTCGTATACCTCACGAAGACCCTCGGAAGCTTTCTTCGGAACCCTGATGTCCGCTATGCGTGAGATGGGGGTCTGTTCGGGATTTACCTCTATCACCGTCGCGCCGAACTCTTTGGCTATATAGGGAAGTTCCGCAGCGGGGTAGACCACTCCCGACGTCCCGACCACTAAAAACACGTCCGCGTCCCTCGCGAGCTTTTCCGCCTTCATAAGAGCGTCGGGGGGCAGGCTTTCCCCGAACCAAACGACGCCCGGTCTCAAAAGCCCCCCGCATGCATCACAACGGGGAGGAATCTCCGGGAGGGGAACCCTGTAATCGTAGTCCTCCTTTCCGCACTCCGTGCAACGGACCTTCCATATATTCCCGTGTAGCTCTATTACCTTCCTTGAGCCCGCTCTTTGGTGAAGACCGTCAACGTTTTGCGTAATGAGGTAAAAGTTCGGGAACTCCCTCTCCATACGGGCGAGAATCCTGTGCCCTTCGTTTGGCTCCGCCTTTGCTATGAGCTGTCTCCTGTAGTCGTACCACTCCCACACGAGCTTAGGATTTCTGAAGAAAGCTTCGGGTGTTGCAAGCTCTTCGGGTTTGAAGCGCTTCCAAAGTCCGTCCTTTCCCCGGAACGTGGGGATACCGCTTTCCGCGGATATGCCCGCGCCCGTGAGGGCTACAATTTTGGGCTCCATTTTAAAATATTTTCTATGGAAACGAGTAAAGACTTCAAGGAAACCCTGAACCTGCCGAGAACGGACTTCCCCATGAAGGCTAACCTGCCCAAACGGGAGCCCCAGATACTGAAAAAGTGGGAAGGGCTTTACGAGAAGGTCACGAGTATGAGAAAAGGAAAAGAAACCTTCGTCCTCCACGACGGACCCCCCTACGCAAACGGACACATACACGTGGGTCACGCGCTCAACAAGATACTCAAGGACGTGATAAACAAATACAACCTGATGACGGGGAAAAACATAAACTTCATACCCGGTTGGGACTGCCACGGGCTTCCTATAGAGCGCGCGGTTGAGAAAGAACTATCAAAGAAGAAGATAAAAAAGGAAGACATACCGAAGACAGAGTTCAGGCGCCTTTGCAGGGAATACGCCCTCAAATACGTAAACATACAGCGCGAGGAGTTCAAGCGCCTGGGCGTCCTCGCGGACTGGGAAAGACCCTACCTCACGATGGACCCCTCATACGAGGCAACGGAGATAAGGGAGCTCGGCAGATTCTTCCAAAAGAACCTCGTCTACAGGAGCAAAAAACCCGTCTACTGGTGCATATACGACAAAACCGCGGAAGCGGAGGCGGAAGTAGAATACAAGGAAAAACAAGACCCATCCGTATACGTGAAATTCCCCCTAAAAGAGCCCCTCTTCAAAAGGCAAGCTCACCTCCTGATATGGACAACGACACCGTGGACCCTTCCCGCGAACCTCGGGGTGATGATAAACCCGGACGCGGAATACGTCCTTTGGAAGGAAGGGGAGGAGCTTTTAATATTTGCAAACGAAAGACTTAAGGATTTAGTAAAGGACCTCGCCCTAAAGGGCGAGGTATTTAAAACCATAAAGGGAGAGGAGCTTTTGGGTCTTTCGTATGAGCATCCCTTCGTAAAGCGCGAAGAGCTAAAGGGCTACCTCTCGGAAGAGACACTCTGGAACATGTGGAAGGTATACCCCTCGGAGTTCGTCACGCTTGACACGGGAACGGGACTTGTCCACATGGCGCCCGGACACGGTCAGGAGGACTACATCGTCGGGAAGCGCTACGGGCTTGAGCCCTACGCACCCGTCTCGGACGACGGCAGGTTCACAAAGCCCGCCCCCGGCTTCCTGATAGGACTTCGCGTCTTTGACGCAAACGAGGTGATAATACAAACGCTCAAAGAAAAGGGCTATCTCCTGTTTGAGGGTAAGATAGTCCACTCTTACCCCCACTGCTGGAGGTGCAAAAACCCCGTAATATTTAGGGCTACACCCCAGTGGTTTATAGGCATGGACCTCCCGCTTGAGGGACAAAAGACGCTCAGACAAAAAGCCCTTGAGGAGATAGAAAAGGTTAAGTGGATACCCCAATACGGTAAGAACCGCATAAAGAGCATGGTGGAAAACAGACCCGACTGGTGTATATCCAGACAGCGGTTTTGGGGCGTCCCGATAACAGTCTTTTACTGCAAAAGGTGCGGACAGGTCGCGAGCGAACCCGAGATATTTGAGAAGGTGGCGAGCGTAGTGGAAAAGAGCGAAGGGGGGACGGACGTTTGGTTCTCACTTCCCCCGGAGGAGCTACTTCCCGAAGGCTACAGGTGTAAAAACTGCGGTTCAACGGAGTTTGAGAAGGAGGAGGACATACTTGACGTTTGGTTTGACTCAGGGTGTTCGCACGCTGCGGTGATAAGACCCCTCGGCTTTGAGAAGGCGGATATGTATCTTGAGGGTAGCGACCAGCACAGGGGTTGGTTTCAGGCTTCACTCCTTGAGAGCGTGGGCTCATACGGCTCCGCGCCCTATCGCTCCGTCCTGACGCACGGGTTTATCGTTGACGAAAAGGGAAGGAAGATGTCAAAGTCCCTCGGGAACGTAATATCCCCCCAAGAGATAATAGACGAGCTCGGGGCGGATATCCTCAGGCTCTGGGTCGTCTCGGAAGACTACACGGAGGACGTAGCCCTCGGTAAGAACCTCCTTCGCAAGATAAGCGAAGACTACAGGAAGCTGAGGAACACCTTCAGATACCTCCTCGCAAACCTCTACGACTTTGACCCCGGTAAAGCCCTGCCCTTTGAGGAGCTTCACCACTTTGACAAGTGGGCGCTTTCACGCCTTCAGGAGGTTCTCTCCCGCGTTCACGAGTATTACAACTCATACCTCTTTTACAGGGTTCACAACACACTCAAGAACTTCGTCATCACCGAGCTCTCCGCGGTATACCTTGACGTCCTAAAAGACAGACTCTACACATACGCACCGAGCTCAAAAGAAAGACTCTCCGCCCAGACAGCCCTCTGGCACCTGCTTCTCGCCCTCACGACGAGCACAGCGCCATACCTGAGCTTTACCGCGGAGGAGGTTTGGGAGCACGTGAGAAAGATAGACCCCTCGCTCCCCGAGAGCGTCTTTATGTATGAGATACCAAAACCGAACCCAAAGCTAAGGGACGAGGAGGTTCTGAAGGACTACGAAACACTTATGAAGGTAAGGCAGGAGGTCATGAGGGCGCTTGAGTTCGCAAGAAAGGAAAAGGGACTCATAAAGCACCCCTACGAAGCCCACGTATACGTAAGCGCAAAGGGAGAGATTGAGAAGCTCCTGAAGAAATACGAGGATTACATGAAGTTCTTCTTCACCGTGAGCGCGTTCACGCCGAAGGAAGGGGGGGAGATTGAGCTTGAGGGAGAAGAGCTCCCCCTTAAGGTCGGCGTTTCGCGCGCGGAGGGGAGGAAGTGCCCCCGGTGTTGGATGTATTACCCCGAGGAGGAGTTTGAGGGAGAGGTCTGCCCCAGATGCGCAAACGCACTGCGTGAGATGGGTATAAGCCTTGGGGAAGCTTAAGAAGAAAAAGTGTAAACTTAGGCTCAGGCGAAAAAAGCCAAAGAGGCTTATAGACATATACGAGGAGAAGCTCCTCCAGACGCTTTACCTCCTCCGCCTCCCCCTTTTGATGCTCCATACGGTTATGACGATTGGGACCCTCGGGTATATGATTCTCTCCGACGGGGACTTCATAAACTCCCTATACATGACCGTCATCACCGTGGGAACCATAGGATACGGGGAAGTGGTTCGGGGTAGCGACACACCTGTAGGGCGTATATTCACGACGTTCCTCGCCCTCGGGGGTATAGGCGTCTTTACTACCTCGGTGACTATACTCGTTAGAATATTCTTTCAGGAGGACTTCATCAGAAACTTCAGAGCTTGGAAGATGCTTCGGGACATAGAGAAGTTAAGGGGACACTACATACTTGCGGGCTTCAACAAGACAACACTTGAGCTTATAAACCTCCTTAGGAAGAGAAAGATACCCTACGTGGTTGTAGACAGCAGGAGGGAGGTAGAAAGACAACTGAAGGAGCTCGGTATAAAGTATTACATCATAGACGAGCCCTACAAGCGTATAGTCCTTGACGCTGCGGGTATACACAGGGCTCAGGGACTCGTTGTGAACCTCGGGGACGACGCGAGGAACATAGCGGTAATCGTCACAGCCCGTCTTATGCGTCCATCAAAGGAGGACTTCTTTATATTCTCCTTCGCTTCAACCGAGGAAACCGCCCAAAAGCTTGAGGAACTCGGAGCGAACAAGGCTATAGTCCCGCACAGACTCCTCGCTACACGGCTCGCCGCTTACATCTTCCACACGAGCTCCGCATACATCTCGGACCTCTTTGATAGGATAGCGTTCGGGGAAGAGACGGACATAGACATACTTGAGATACCGGTTCCGGAGGACTCGCCCCTTGTGGGCAAGAAACTAAAGGAGATAGACCTGAGGAGGAGCCTGAACGTTACCGTTATAGCGATTAGGAAACCGGACGGCAGGCTTGACATAACCATAACGGGCGATACCGTCATAGAGCCCGGGGACACGCTCATACTCTTCGGGCATCCGAAGAACCTGAAGAAAGCTCAAAAGATTCTCCTCTCTCGTATGGAGGTAAGGAGATGAAGCTCAGGAAGATTCTCACACACTTTTTCATACTCATGGCTCTCACGACGAACATAAGCTTTATAGTGAGTCCGAACCCTTACGAGCTCGCCTTCACGATATCCATGAACCTATTCGCTACCATACTCAAGATGGGAGAGGGTAAGGTTCTCTCAAACGAGCTTATGGCTTCAAGCCTCGCGGCGGACCTCCACCTCATACCCGCGGGCTTCCTTTACTTCCTCGGGGACGTTGAGGAGGCGACGGGTCTGGCTATGGGGGCTCTCGCCGCTAACATCATCTCCGTCGTCTTGGGAATCGTTGAGACGATAATCGTCTCGTTTATAGAGGAGGAGTAATCACTCAACGGTAACCGTCTTTGCGAGGTTCCTCGGTTGGTCAACGTCAAGACCGAGCTTACTCGCTATGTGGTAAGCAAAGAGCTGAAGGGGGATTATCGTAACGAAAGGGGTGAGCGTTTCGTGAACCTCGGGAACGGGCATAAAGTCCCGGGACTTCTTCTTAAGAACGTCGTCATTCACAAAACCTACGGAAATCACCTTACCTTTTCTGGCGAGTATCTCCTCAAGGTTTGAGAGCATCTTCTCGTAAACGCGGTCTTTCGGCGCCACGAGCATAACGGGCATACTCTCGTCTATGAGGGCTATGGGTCCGTGCTTCATCTCTCCCGCGGGGTAGCCCTCCGCGTGTATGTATGAGATTTCTTTGAGCTTCAGCGCCCCCTCAAGCGCTATCGGGTAGCTCAGATACCTTCCCAGATACAAAAAGTCCTTAGCTTTTGTATACTTGTCCGCGACCTTCTCAACACCCTCCGAAAGCTCAAGCGCGGACTCAACGAGCGCGGGAACGCCCCTCAAAAGGGCGTATAGCTCTTCCCTTTCCTTGCTTTCCCTCGCACCGAGCGCGTAGAGAACCGCGAGCTGTGCGCTGAAGGTCTTCGTCGCAGCTACGCCTATCTCAGGACCCGCGTGCGTGTAGAGCGTAAAGTCCGACTCACGGTCTATCGCGCTTCCCACGACGTTCACGAGCCCTACCGTAAAGGCTCCCCTTTCCTTTGCGCTTTGGAGCGCGAACTTCGTGTCTATCGTCTCACCCGATTGGGATATCCCGATGACGAGGTCCTTCTCACCCACGGGAAAGTGCCCGTATCTGAACTCAGACGCGTATACCACCTCAACGGGAACGTTTGCGAAACGCTCTATCCAGTATTTACCGACGAGCCCCGCGTGGTAAGAGGTTCCGCACGCGACGATAAGAACGCGACGAAAGTCCTTCAAAGAAAACGGAATCGTTCCCTCCGTTGAGAAGAAGCCCTTTATCGTGTCGTTGAGGGCTTTCGGTTGCTCGTATATCTCCTTCAGCATGAAGTGTTTAAAGCCCGACTTTTCCGCGGAGACGATGTTCCAAGGCGTTATCATTACGTCCTTTGAGACGGGCTCTCCCGAGAAGTTGTAAACGTTTACACCCTCCGGCGTTATGTCCGCAATCTCCCCGTCGTCAAGGACGATAACCTTCCTCGTGTAGGGCAAAATGGCGGGTATGTCCGACGCGAGGAAGTTCTCACCCTCACCGAGCCCCACTATAAGGGGACTACCGCTCTTTGCGCAAACGATGCGCTCGGGCTCGTGAACCGTTATCACCGCAAACGCAAAGGCTCCCTTCAGCTTTTGGATTGTCCTCTGGACCGCGTCAAGGAGGTCTCCCTCGTAATTGCGTGCGATGAGGTGCGCTATTACCTCCGTGTCGGTGTCCGAGTAAAAGGACACGCCCTCCCTTTTTAGCTCTTCCCTGAGTTCTATGTAATTCTCTATTATCCCGTTGTGGACGACCGCGAACTGTCTCTTTTGGTCCGTGTGGGGGTGCGCGTTTTGGTCCGTCGGGCTTCCGTGCGTAGCCCAGCGCGTATGACCTATCCCTATCTTAGCCTTGTAGTTTTTACCCCAGAGGGCTTTTACGAGCTCCCTGAGCTTTCCCGCCTTTTTCTCTATTATGAGCTTCCCGTCCTCTATGAGGGCAACGCCCGCGGAATCGTATCCCCTGTATTCAAGGCGCTCAAGGGCACCGAGTATAATAGGGAGGGCGAGGTCCTTTCCGGTGTATCCGACTATACCGCACATATCAGGTCAAGAAGTCCTCAAGTCCCTTCAGAAGCTTCTCGTCTTGAACCTTGTATTCGCCCTTCTCAAGCGCGCGCTTTATAACCTCAACCTTCTTCTGGGTTTCGTCCCGTTCGGGCTTTTGGGTTATGAGCTTTTGGGCTATGCGTGAGAGCGTAACGCGGTCCCGAATTTTTATCTGCCCCTCCTCACGCCTTCTTTCCTCGCTCCTTTGCTCCTGAAGGACGAGGTTTATAAGTTTACTCAAACTTACCCTATCCACCATTTTATTTAATTTTATTTAAGTATTTTTTGTTTGGAAAGCCCTTCGGGCTTATTTTATTATTCCTATCATGGCGGAAAAGGTATACGTATACGACACAACCCTCCGCGACGGTGCACAGATGGAGGGGGTGAGTTTCTCCTTGGAGGACAAACTCAGGATAGCTCAAAAGCTTGACGAATTCGGGATACATTACATAGAGGGGGGCTGGCCCTACGCAAACCCGAAGGATAACCTCTTTTTCCAAAAGGCGAAGAAGCTGAGCTTCAAAAACGCGAAGCTCACCGCCTTCGGCGCGACGAGGAGACCCGGCAAGAGACCCGAGCAAGACCCCCAAGTTGAGGCGCTCATAAAGGCGGAGACTCCAGCTATAACGATTTTCGGAAAGAGTTGGGACCTGCACGTGACACAAGCCCTGAGAACCACGCTTGAGGAAAACCTGAATATGATAAGGGAAACGGTTGAGTATCTGAAGAAATACACCGACGAGGTCATATTTGACGCGGAGCACTTCTTTGACGGATACAAATCAAATCCCGATTACGCGCTTGACGTCCTGAGGGCTGCGCTTGAGGGGGGAGCGGACTGGGTGGTTCTCTGCGACACAAACGGGGGAACACTACCGCACGAGATTTACGAGATAACGAAGGAGGTAAAGGAGAGATTCCCCGACGCGAAGATAGGCATACACGCGCACAACGACGCGGACACCGCTGTGGCAAATTCCATAATGGCGGTGCTCGCGGGAGCCAGACAAGTCCACGGGACGATAAACGGTATAGGTGAAAGGACGGGAAACGCGAACCTCTGCTCAATAATTCCCAACCTTCAGCTGAAGCTCGGTTTTGACGTCGTTCCTCAAGAAAGCCTGAAGAAGCTTACCGAGCTTGCGCGCTTTGTAGCGGAGCTTTCAAACATGCCCCTTCCGAGAAATATGCCCTACGTGGGTGAGAGCGCTTTCGCTCACAAGGGAGGGGTTCACGCTTCCGCGGTTCTAAAGAACGCCCAAACGTACGAGCACATAAAGCCCGAGCTTGTGGGGAACAAGAGAAAGATTACCGTCTCGGATATGGCTGGAAGGAGTAACCTCCTTTACAAGCTCAAGGAGTTCGGTATAGAAGTAGACCCGAAAAGTCCCGAAATCAGGAAACTCGTTGAGAAGATTAAGGAGATGGAAAAGGAAGGATACCACTTTGAGGCTGCGGAGGCTTCTCTTGAGCTTCTTATAAAGAGGCATTTCGGGCTTGTGAAGGACTACTTTGACTTTGACGCATACAGGGTTTTAATAGCGAAGAGGAAGAACGACGAGCTACCCACATCCGAGGCTACGGTAAGGCTTTCGGTTGAGGGAGTAGAGGAGCACACCGCATCTCTGGGAAACGGACCCATAAGCGCGCTTGACAGAGCGCTCAGGAAAGCTCTTGAGGAGTTTTACCCGAACCTCAAAGAGCTACAGCTCATAGACTACAAGGTAAGAATCATAAACGAAAGCGCGGGAACATCCGCAAAGGTTCGGGTTCTCATAGAGAGCACGGACGGAAGGAGGAAATGGGGAACGGTCGGGGTCTCGGAGAACGTCATAGAAGCTTCATGGATAGCCCTCAGGGATAGCATAATCTACAAGTTGATGAAGGACGAGGAAGAGGGAGAGATTGAGTAATGACGAGGTTCCTTGAGGAAGTCGGGAAGGCTACGCTCCTGACGTTTTGGGCTATAGTCTTCCTCTTTAAGAAAAGACCCAAGACAAAGCACTTTATCCAACAACTTACATACGTCGCAGCGGAAACCACACCCGTTGTCGTAATCACGTCCATCTTCAGCGGGGGTGTTATAGCCCTTCAGACGTATTCAACCTTTCACCGTTTTAACGCGGAGTATCTCATAGGTGCGGTCGTAGCCATATCCATGGGCAGGGAGCTCGCACCGGTTCTCACGTCGCTCATGGTCGTGGCTCGCGTCGGCTCCGCGATGACCGCGAGTATCGGCACCATGAGAATCACCCAGCAGATAGACGCGCTTGAGGTTATGGCTATAAATCCTATAAGTTTTCTCGTCACCCCGAGGCTCTTTGCCACCACGCTCGGTGTTCCTATGCTTACGGTCGTCGGGGACGTTTCGGGTGTTTTCGGGGGGTGGTTCGTAGCCACACAACTCTTGGGTGTGAACGAATATCTCTACTGGCAGAAGATGGTAGACCTCACCGACTTTTACGACTTTCTGGGCGGGCTATACAAGGCTTTCTTCTTCGGCTTTACGATAGGAGCGGTGAGTTGTTATTACGGTTTTTACACCACAGGGGGAACGCAGGGCGTGGGAAGGGCTACGACGAACTCCGTTGTTACGTCTTCTATGCTGATACTGATTTCGGACTACTTCCTCACCGCCCTCATCTTTTGAGCTATCTTATAAGAGTGGGATACATTTACCTCGTGTCTTTCGGGGACGTTGAGGACAGGCTACTTCTCGCGGACGCGGTAAACGTTAAGGAGATATTTGAGATAGAAGCCCGCGTCTCGGTCGTCCGCGCGGACCTCAGCTTTGCCTACAACCCCGAAAGGGGTCAGTATCACGCGGGAAGCGTCCTTAATTACTTGTCCCGTATAGAGTTTCCCGATATGGTCAGGCTCGTTGCCCTTGTGAGCTTTGACCTGTATGAGGAGGGGCTTAACTTCGTCTTCGGCGAGGCTCAATACGGGGGGAAATACGCGGTTGTGAGCACGTATCGCCTCAAGCACCCGAACGAAAGGGTTTACTTTGAGAGGGTCTTTAAGGAAACCAATCACGAGCTCGGACACACGTTCGGTCTGAAGCACTGCACGGACCCCCATTGCGTCATGAGCTTCTCAAACTCAATAGCGGACGTTGACAGGAAATCACGTGATTTTTGTCCTTCCTGCAGGAGGAAACTTGACTACGTTTTATCCTATTACCGATGATAGGGAAGGTCTTCAGGATTTTTCGTCAAAAGGGCGGGTTACTGAAAGCCCTCGGTCTTTGGGAGTGGTATGAGAATCTTCCTTACAAGCTCCAAAAGAAGGTAAAGTATTACTACTCCTTGAAGACCGTAAAGAATATAAACTTTCCCTTCAGGGCTAAGCACTTTGACACCGGTGAGATAGAAAACCCCCTCTACACTAAGAGAACCTTCCTCGGAACCATAGCCCAGACCGCCCTCCTTGAGGGTGATACGGAGTTTGCGGAGTGGCTCTACAACGAAGCCCTGAAGATGGAGGGAAGCCCATACGAGGCTCACCTTATACTGAACGACCTTATACTCCTCGCGCAAAAGGAGAAGAACCTTGAAAAGGTAAAGAGATACGTCCTTAGGGACGTTGAGCTATACGAAGAGTATAAGGATGAGTTAAGGAGGCGCTGGGGAGGTAGCCTTCCCCAGATAATGGCTTTTGAGATATACGTTTACCTCCTTGAGAGGGAGGGAAAGGTGAGGGAAGCGCTTGAGCTCGTTGAGTGGATAAAACGGGAGGGAATCACTTACCCCTACTACGAGGAGGTTAAAAAGCGCCTTACCTCTAAGGTAAAAAGTTAAATAGAACAAGATTTTTTACGTTTTATAATTTCTATAAGATTAAGATTTAGATAACCAAAGGTTTTAACCCTTTTGCTGCTGCTTTCCAAATGTTTAACTCTTTGGCGTCAAGGTTGTATCTTATAAATAGCTCCCCTCTTTCAACCTTTAATTCAATAATATTTTTCGTTAATCCTGCATGTGCCAAAAAGTTCCTTTCAGGATATCCTAACTCTAAAGGAGACTCTATACTATCAGCTGTCTGTTCTTCTAAGTTTTTATCTTTAGAAGAACTGTTTGTATTTGTTATAGCATCTTCAATTTTTCTCAAACTAATCCAATCAAATTGAGATATACCTTTTTGTTTTAAATATTTCTCTACTTTTCTTTCTATATCACCTTTCTTCTCTAAAGACCCTACTTCTTTCGTAATAATTACTTCATCTTTTTCGTTAAAACTCCATAAATCTTTAATAATTTTAAGAAATTTAAAAGAAACACCTTTTTCTTTAATTTTTTCAATATCTATAGTTTCTACTAACTCATTATATTTATTTTTTAAACCTTTTAGATACATTCCATAAGTCGAGAAGACTTCAACTTCAGGCAAAAACTTCAAGCGCCTTTTTATAAAAATTTTCCCTTTAGTCTCTTCAACTAAAGTATTTTCTTCATACTTTTCAACCACTATTCCTAATAAGTCACTTATATATTTAGGGTCTAAATAACTATAAAGCAACACTAAAGGTAAGGCATTGTTAACAGCTCCCAAAAATGCTGATACTTTTTTTTTCAAATCTTCACCTTTAAAAACTTTAGGAATAGTGTTTTTCAAGTTATTTATAGGAATCATAATATCCTGTAAATTTCTTTTTTCTTTATAATTTCCTAAGAAATTTAGTTTTTTAACACAAAATCTATAAGGTTGTGGGATTATAGGACGTTCATCAAAGATTTTATGAATCCTTAAAACTTCAGAGTAGTTTTGGTGAAAGGGGTCACTTATAAGGACACTTAATTTAACTTCCTTTAAGAAGTAGGCAGCAATGCTCAAAACCGTATTTAAAATTTCATTGGTAAAAGTAGGTAAAAAGTTATGCCCGAGAGTTACATCAAGAAAAACATCTAACGTATCATCCTTGATGAGCTCGTCAAAGTTATTAAAAAATTGTATAAATAAAAAATAACGAAAATCTGAAAAACTACCTTCCACAGTAGCATTCTTAAAGAAACCTACCGAAGGAATTACCCAAACATCGTCAACTCCGGTATTAAAAACTTCCGCAGTTTTTCTTATATAAGACTTAATAAGTTCTATAACACTTTTATAATTTAGTTCCTTTAATCTTAAGGCATCTACAACAGGAGCATTTCTTCTGTCTTCTTCACACTTTTTAACGTAAAGTGTCTTTCCAACTAAAGTATCGGATACCACTATTATAGTTTTGTCCGGTTTTAAAACTTTCTTTAAAATGCTTAGTGAAGAACACGCTTCCTCCCTAACCCCATCAAACTCATATTTAACTTTATTCCATATAGAAGGTTCACCCCATGTTGCTATAAAAAGTTTCATAGTAAAAATATTATATACAAACATTCTAAACCTTACCTTCGTAGAATAATCCCTATGATGAAAAACCTCATCTACCTGACGAACGCCTTTTCGCTGGGCATGCTCTCGGGGAAGTGTACCTTAGAAGTGGAAGAGCTTCCCACAGATAGAGCGGTAGAAGAACTCAAGGAAAAAGGTTTTATTTCTTTCATTTCCCACCAGTCCACCGCTCAGGTTCTTAGCGAGCTTTTGGGCAGAGAGGTGCCCTTCAACAGGGCTAACTTAAAGCTAAAGACCGGGGACGAGCTTATTGTCTTTCAGCTCCTGAAAAGACTCAAGGAAGGGCAGGTCTTTTCGCGTAAGGAGTTGGAGGAGATTCTGCAAGAAGACTACTTTACCTTCTTTAAGGTAAAAGTCTTTTAATTTAACGCCCTGAAGGGGTTTTAAAATATCTATTCCATGAAGGAAAAATACGAGCCCGTAATAGGTCTTGAGATACACGTCCAGATGGACACCAAAACTAAGCTCTTTTGCGGTTGTAAGGTGGAGTTCGGGGCGGAGCCAAACACGAACGTCTGTCCCGTGTGCCTCGGTATGCCCGGGGCGCTCCCTGTTTTAAACAGGCGGGCGGTTGAATACGCGGTTCGGGCTTCCTTAGCCCTCAACTGCACCGTTCATACCGAGTCGGTCTTTGCGAGAAAGCACTACTTTTACCCCGACCTCCCTAAGGGCTACCAGATATCCCAGTATGAGAGACCCCTCGCTACGAACGGGTGGCTTGAGTTTGAGCTTCCCTCGGGCGAGAAAAGGCGCGTAAGGATTAGACGCCTTCACGTAGAGGAAGACGCGGGAAAGACGATACACAAGGGAGACAAAAGCTACGTTGACCTAAACCGGGCGGGGACGCCCTTGATGGAGATAGTTACGGAGCCGGATATAAGGTCTCCCGAAGAGGCTCGCCTCTTTTTGGAGAAGTTAAGGAACGTCATGCGCTACGCGGGCGTCTCCAAGGCGGACATGGAAAAGGGTCAGCTCAGGGTTGACATAAATGTCTCGGTTCGTCCCAAAGGCTCGGATAGGTTCGGCACGCGCGTAGAGATAAAGAACGTAAACTCTTTTAGGTTCGTCCAGAAAGCTCTTGAATACGAGATAGAAAGGCAGATAAAGGTATTGGAAGAAGGCGGTGAGGTTGTCCAAGAGACGAGAACCTTTGACCCCCAAAGCGGGAAGACTTACACCATGAGGACAAAAGAAGAAGCGGAGGACTACAGATACTTCCCGGACCCCGACCTTCTGCCCCTCAGGATTTCAAAAGAATGGATTGAGGAGATAAGAAAGACGATGCCCGAACTTCCGGACGAGCGCTTCAGACGCCTGAAGGAGGAATACGGGCTCTCGGACTACGAGGCTGGCGTTCTCGTTAACCTCAAGGAGGTCGGGGACTTTTTTGAGGATGCGGTAAAACACTACAAAGAGCCAAAGGGGATAGTAAACTGGCTCATAAATGACCTTCTCGGGCTCTTGAGGGACAAGGGACTCTCTATAGAAGAAAGCCCCGTAAAGCCCGAGCACCTCGCAAAGCTCGTTAAGCTCATAAAGGAGAAGGTGATATCCACAAAGATTGGAAAAGAAGTTATAAAGGAGATGGTAGAGACCGGAAAAGACCCCGAGAAGATAGTAGAAGAAAAGGGTCTAAAGCAGATTACGGACGAATCCGCCATCAGGGAAATAGTCAAAAAGATATTTGAGCGCCACCCCAACGAGGTTGAGCGCCTCAAAAACGGGGAGGAGAA
>JAADEK010000097.1 GCA_013153455.1 Aquificota bacterium | reverse complement strand
GCGCGACGCTCGTAATAGGCGGGGTGGTTGAGAAGGAAAGAAGAACCACGGAAGAGGGTATACCTAAGGTCAAGGAGGTTCCGCTCTTGGGCTGGCTCTTCAAGGGGAGGGCTACGGACGAACAAGATAGGGAACTCCTCATATTTATAACGCCCGAAGTCGTAAAGGACGAAGATTAATAGAGGGCGGAGGAGATTTTCTCGCGCCAGAGCTTTGCCTTTGCGTATACTTCTTTTTCGTCTATCGTCTTTAGCTCCCTCTTTTCCATGAGAACCCTTCCCGCGCACACGACGGTGTCTATGGACTCGGAAGAGGCGGAGTAAACGAGCTGGGCTACCGGGTCGTAAAGGGGTTGAAACTCGGGTCTGTTGGTGTCAAGGAGCATGATGTCCGCCTCGTATCCCTCCTCTATCTTTCCCGCTTTGATGCGGGCGGTCTTAAAGCCGTTTACGGTCGCGATATCAAGCGCGGTTTTTGCGTCTATGGCGCGCGCGTCAAGATTCGCGCCCTTGTGAAGCTTTGCACACGTTGAGAGCTCCTCAAGCATGTTCAGGTTATCGTTTGACGCAGCGCCGTCGGTTCCGAGGCATACCGTGATACCCCGCCTCACGTAGTCCGGAACGGGTGCTATACCCGACGCGAGCTTCAGGTTGCTCTCGGGACAATGAGCTACCTTTACACCCCTTTCCCTTATCACCTCCCTTTCTTCTTCCGTGGTCCAGACCATGTGAGCGCAAAGAACGTTATCCCCGAGGAATCCTATACTCTCAAGGTGAAGAACGGGGGTTTTTCCGTATTGCTCCTTTATCTTCTCAACCTCCGCGCGCGTTTCCGCGACGTGTATGTGAAGAAGGAGGTCGTGCTCAAGCGCGAGCTCCTTAGCCATGAGGAGGGTTTTGGGTGAGCATGTGTATGGCGCATGAGGGCAAACGACGGGAAACACGAGCTTACTCCCCTTTACCTTTTGTATGAACTCCCTCGCCCTCTTTATGTATTCTTCGGGGCTTTTTGCGACCTTCGTGGGAAAGTCAAGTATACCGAAGCCGAGTCCCGCCCTTATACCTACGCTCTCACAAACCTCCGCGAGAACCTCCTCAAAGAAATACATATCCATGAAGAGTGTTGTCCCGGACCTTATCGCCTCAACGATTCCGAGAAGCGCCCCGTCCCTTACAAACTCGGGTGAGACGAACCTCTCCTCAAGACGCCATATCACCTTCTGGAGCCAGTCCATCAGCGGGAGGTCCGCACCGAGACCCCTCAAAAGCGTCATGGATATGTGTGTGTGCATATTCGCAAACGTGGGAAAGGCGAGCTTCCCTTTTGCGTTTATAACCTCCTTGGCTTCCCCCTCTACGCGCTCCGCAATCTTTACTATCTTCCCGTCCCTTATACCTATGTCGCGCTCTCCTCGTCCCGGGAGCGTAGCCCCGCGTATGAGAAGGTCAAACTTTTCCATGTGGGATTATTTTAAATGGGATGGGTTTTCCCGTTCATACTTTACGTAAACGAGAATCCCTCCCGCTATGTTAAAAAGCCAAAGGAGGGAGTCCGCGAGGAGCAAAAGGAGTGAGGGAAGAAAAATACCGAAGGGCAAAAGTGAGAGGGACGCGAGAAAAATCAGGTGAAGGTAGAAGTTGAGCCTTATCTTTTTCGGGTGTATCACGTCAAACATAGCGGGGGCGTTCGGTATCCCCTTCGTGGACAAATGCATCCAAACGAGGAAAGGGATAATCCTATACATCATGCTCATTATTACGCTCATAACAAAAGCCCCGAAAGAGACCAAGAAGGGTAAAAATAGCTCGTCCTTAAGCGGGTAAAGAACGCAAGAAACCGCAAGGAAAAACATACCGACATACCAGAGGCTCACAAGGGGGTCGCTGACCTTTCTCCTTCTCTTCGTAAGGAGGTATACGGTGTATAGTGAGAAAATAAAAAAAGACGCCCCGATAGGGGCGTTCGTTATGAAAGACTTAGGAAATAAGAATTTCAAAAGAAGGAGTGAGAATACGAAGGGAGGGAGGTATCTTGAGATGAGTTTGGGGTATGGGGGTGTGACGAAGAACATCTCTATGACCTGAAAGGCTACGCTCGCGACGAGTGTCGCGGTCCACCCAAAGAGCATAAAAGATAAATGAAGTTCAAGGAGCTTACCGTAGGGCACCGTGAGCCTTCCGAAATGCCCGAGAACGAGAAAGACCGAGAGGATTATACCGATGAGGAACGAAAGGAGCGCAAAGACGAAACCTCTCGGTGCGTCCCTCAGCGTTCCCCAGAGCTTCAGAAGCTTAAAAAGCATGAGGGGGACTATGTAGAAGAGAGAAATGAGGAGGATAAGAAGCCCGAGGAGGGAAAGGCTCTCCGTGCGCATGTAGAGCCCGAAGGCGAGCAAGAGGGTCCCCGCGCTGAGGGCGGTGTGAACAAAGAAAGCCTTCCTGAGCGGGTTTTCTATCGTCGCTCCCGCAACGACGGGAAGCATCTGAAAGAGCGCACCGAGCATCGTTGAGCCCATAAAGCCGAGCGTCCAGAGGTGAACGCTCGCGGGCAGGTTTAGCTCACCCTTTGCATACTGGTAGAGCAAGAACAAACCAAAGAGGTTTAAAAACAAAAGGGCGCTTATAAAGAATCTGGCTATTATGCTGAAGGGCGGAAGGTATAAGAGCTGAAGTCCTCGGGGTGTCATACCTCTCCGAGCTCCGACATCTTCACGACCATACTTTCCGAGTCAAGGTTTTGGTCCGACATAGGGTAGAGTATCTGCTCCTCCTTCATGTTGTGTTGCTGGAGGAGTATCATGAGGGACTCCCCGAGGGACAGAAACTCGTCCTTGTTTTGGTTCTGGAGTGCTTGTTCCATGCGCTCAAGGAGTTGGCGTGCTTGGTCGTGTTCCATGCGCATGACTTGGGTCGGTCCCATAACGATGCCCGTCCTTTGCTCAAACTCCGGAAAGAGGACGTCCTCTTCTTTCCTGAAGTGAAGGAGGGTCTTTTCCTTGAAGGTGTTAAAAAGCTCCTTTGCCTTTTCCCACTCGCCTTGGCTTACCGCTTTCTCAGCTTCCGCGTAATACGTATCGCACTTCCTGTGCTCTTCCGTAAGATACTGCGTTATGCTCATGAGGCACCTCCCGTAAGTAAACGCTCATTTATAATTTAGTATCTCAGCTTTTACTCGCCGAGCTCTATCTTACCCTCGTCTATCATCTTCCTTATAAGGTTCACGACCTGTCTTTGCGCTTTCTCAACGTCGGACTTCTTCACAGCCCCGAGGGCTTCCATATCTTCGGTGAAGAGCTTTGCTGCGCGCTTTGACATATTCGCCAAGAACTTCTCCTTTATGTCCTGCGGGGCACCTGTGAGGGCTACCATAAGCGTGTTCTTATCAACGACCTTCAGGATTTCTATGATGTCGCGGTCGGAGAGCTTTCTTATGTCCTCAAATGTGAACATCTTCTCCCTTATCCTCTCCTCAAGGAGGGGGTCTTCGCGCGCTATCGTCTGGAGTATCACCTCCCTCGTTTCCTTGTCAAGGGAGTTAAGGAGTTCCGCAGCTACCGCGGTTCCCTCAAGTCTCAGCGCCTCCCCCACCCCGAGTGACCTTATCTCCTCAAGGAGTATCTGGGCGAGCTCCTTGACGTATTGGAGGTTTACGTTCTCAAGCGTTGCTATGCGCTTGACTACCTCCTTTCTCAGCTCATCGGGGAGATGCTTTATAACCTCCGCGGATTTCTTAGGGGAGAGCTGGGACAAAAAGAGGGCTATCGTCTGGGGGTGTTCACTCCTTATGAGGTTCGCAAGAACCTTACTGTCCACCTTCTCAAGCTCTCTCAGCGTCTTCTCAACGTCCCCGAGCTCAAGTATGCCCTTGAACTTCTCCGCGAGCGAGGGAGGGATGCTTTTTTTAAGGGCGTCTATGAACTCCTCGGGTTGTTTTAGGGGTATCCCGACCTCCTTTACCTCCTCAAGTAGCTCCTGAGCTATGCGCCGAAGCTCGCGCTCGGGAACCGCGTCAAGCTCCTTCGCGAGCTCAAAGAGTTTCTGTATCTCCTCTTGGGAGAGCTCCTTGAGTATGTTCATGCTCACGTCTTCGGGCAGGGAGAGTAAGAGAAGTGTAGCCTTTGTCGCCTTTGAGAGTGAGCGCTTCTCCCTCGTCATCTCAGAAACCCAAGAAACCGAAATCTTGCTCTTTTCTTTGTATCAGACCCTCTTTCACGAGTTCTCCCTCTATGAGCTTTATAAGTAGCTCCGGGTTGCAGTCGTTGGGACACGCAAAGGTGCAGTTCTTGCAATGTGTGCAAAGGTGGGGGTTCAGTCCGGCTACCGCTCTTAGTTTTTCCTCCCTGTTTGCGTTCCTCTTGTCAAAGATGACACCGTAGGCTTTCGTAAAAGTTGAAGCGAGACCGAAGCTCCCGTCCTGCGCGAGCGCGGGACATACCCAGTTACATATACCGCATAGGATACAGTCCCAACTCCTTTGAGTAGTCCTAAGCTCGTCGGGCTTTAGGGGTATGTTCGTCGGGAGGGGGTCAAACCAAACCTTACCCTCCCTCAGCTTTTGGTGCATCGTCTCGTGCTCAACGACGAGGTCCCTTATGGGCTTTGCTATATCAACGGGTTCAACGGTTATATCGCCCCAGACGCGCGTCCTGCAGGCGAGCTTATGCTGACCGTTTACCTTTACCGCGCACGTCCCGCATATACCCGCCCTGCAAAAAGCCCGAAAGGACAAGGTGGGGTCTATCCTTTCCTTTATGTCTTGAAGTATCTCAAGGACGGTCTTTCCCTCCGCGTCAAGCTCGTAGTCCTCGTAAACGAAACCGCCCTCTCGGTAACGCCCGAGCCTAACCTTCATACTCTATAAATGATATCTCAAGGGCTTCATCCCTTGCCGAGGATGAACTCAAGAAGCGGGTGCTCCTTTAACTTCCTCAGCGCTTCTTCCATGCGTTTGAACGTCACCTCGTTTGAAAAGAGGTCAATCCGAACGCGCTTCCCGAGCGCGTAGGGAGGGGGCTTTTCGTTGAACGCTACAACGAGGTATGAGGAGGTCTTCTCAGCCACGGTTCCCTGAACCTCCCTGCCCGTCGGCTTTCCCGAGCTGACGAGGACAACGTCACCGACGGATATCTCCGTCCTCGGCAGACCCCCCGGTCTTGCGTAACGAACGAGGTAAACACCCCCGAGTCCCCTTCCCATAGATTTCGCCCTCAGGTTGAGCAGAGCCCTACCGCGCCTTTGACGCTCTTCACCGCTGAGGTTTCTTATCTCTCTTAGGTGCATCATCGTCTGGGCTTTTCTCTCAAGCTCTATGAGCCGAAGGAAGTGTTTCTTGTATTCTTCGTATGAGGA
>JAADEK010000125.1 GCA_013153455.1 Aquificota bacterium | reverse complement strand
GCTAATATATTCCTCATGGATTTTGAGGGGATAGTAAAGAGGATAAGCGAGCTCATAAGGGGGAAGGAAGACGCGGTAAGGAAAGCCCTCGTTTGTCTCCTCTCGGGCGGGCATCTACTGATAGAAGACCTGCCCGGGACGGGTAAAACGACGCTTTCGCTCGCCCTTGCGCGCGCTCTTGGTCTTTCTTTTACGAGGATTCAGTTCACGAGCGACCTTATGCCCTCGGACATCACCGGGGTTAACGTCTTTAACCCAAAGACGAGGGAGTTTGAGTTCAAGCCCGGACCCATATTTCACAACGTAGTCCTCGCGGATGAGATAAACCGCGGAACGCCGAAGGCTCAAAGCGCGCTTCTTGAAGCAATGGCGGAAAGGCAGGTAAGCGTTGACGGAAAGACATACCCGCTTCCTGAGCCTTTCTTCGTTATAGCGACGCAGAACCCTGTTGAGCACCAAGGGACGTATCCCCTCCCGGAGGCACAGCTTGACCGCTTCACGATGAGGCTCTCGCTCGGATACCCCCCTCCGGAGCACGAAGCCCTGATAATACAAGGGAAAAACCCTATGGACGAGGTAAAGAAGCTCCCTCCCCTGACGACGAGGGAAGAATTACTTACGACGATGAGGGAGGTAAAGGATGTATACATATCCCCGGAGCTTGCCCGTTTTATCGTTGATGTCGCGAACGAGATAAGGAACCATCCCGGTGTTCTCCTCGGTGTCTCCCCGAGGGGTGTTATACACCTCGCGAACGCATCCCGCGCCCTCGCATACTCAAAGGAGCGCGATTTCGTCGTCCCAGAGGATACCCTTGAGCTCATAAAGGACGTCTTCGCACACAGAACACTTTTAAAAGACGAATTTTCATTTGATGAAGTATTGAACGACGCGCTGTCGCGCGTAAAGATTCCATAAACACCCGCTTTGAACAGCCCTCAAAAAGCACGGGCTCTTGCGGTGATGAGCTTTAAAAACTCTTCCCTCGTTTTTATATCTTTTAGGAATACTCCCCTCAGGGCGGAGGTGACGGTAAGATGACCGGGGGACATAACGCCCCTCATGGACATACACAGGTGTTCCGCCTCAATGACAACACCCACGCCCTTTGGCTTTAGCTCTTCTTGCAGGAAGTCCGCTATCTCTTCCGTGAGCCTCTCCTGAACTTGGGGTCTCAGTGAGAACGCCCTTACAGCTCTCACGAGTTTTGAGAGACCCGAAATCCTGCGGTCGGGTATGTAAGCTATGTGAACAAATCCGAAGAAGGGTAAAAGGTGATGCTCGCAGAAGCTGTAAAAGCGTATGTCTTTGATGAGAACCATCTCGTTGTATGAACCGAACTCCTCAAAGAGCTTCATATCAAACCTGCGCATGCTTTCAAACTCTTCCCACATGCGCGCTACGCGCTCGGGTGTCTCACGAAGCCCTTCCCTGTCCGGGTCTTCGCCTATGCCTTCAAGGAAGAGACGAACCGCTTGTTTTATCTTCTCCTTGTCTATCGCCATAAGCAGAATTTTAAACGGGGTGGGGAATTAAAAAGAAGACTTTAGTCATATATTATTAAATCTTATGCAGAAGAGACCCGTGCTCGTGCTCAACTTCGGCTCCCAATACGTTCAGCTAATCGCGAGGAGGATTCGGGAGCTCGGTGTATACAGCGAGATAATCTCACCCAAAACACCCGCTCAAGAGATAAAGAAGAAAAACCCCTACGGTATCATCCTCTCGGGAGGACCCGCGTCCGTATACAAGCAGGGTGCACCCCTCCCGGACAGGGGTATATACGAGCTCGGTGTTCCTATACTCGGTATATGCTACGGGCTTCAGGTGATTGCTCATCAGCTGGGGGGGAAGGTCGCAAAGTCGGAAAAGCAGGAATACGGGAGGGCTCGTCTGAGGATAATAAGGGACGACGTGATATTTGAGGGGATACCGAAGGAGAGCGACGTTTGGATGTCGCACGCGGACAAGGTGGTAAAGCCCCCGCCGGGATTTGTCCCCCTCGCGGTCTCGGAAAACTCTCCCTACGCGGTTATAGCGGATACGAAGCGTAAAATCTACGGGTTTCAGTTTCATCCCGAGGTGACGCACACGGTTTTCGGGAAGGAGATGCTCGCCAACTTCGTATACGGCGTTTGCAGGGCGGAGAGGAACTGGGAGATGGGTGACTTTATAAGGGAGAAGATAGAGGAGATAAGACAGCAGGTAGGGGACGCTCACGTGATTGCTGCGCTCTCGGGCGGTGTTGACTCAACCGTCGCAGCTGTCCTCACGCACAGGGCTATAGGTGAGCGTCTTCACTGCTTTTTTATAGACCACGGTCTTTTAAGGGAAGGGGAGAGGGAAGAGGTTGAGAGGAATCTGAGGGCTTTGGGGCTTCCCTTGAAGGTTGTTGACGCGTCGGAGATATTCCTTGAGCGCCTTAAGGGTGTGGTAGACCCGGAGGAAAAGAGGAGGATTATAGGAAGGACGTTTGTTGAGGTTTTTGAAAAAGAGGCGAAAAAGATAGAGGGGGCGCGGTTTTTGCTTCAGGGGACGCTTTACCCGGACGTTGTTGAGAGCGCGGGTATAGAGGGTAGCGCTAAGATAAAGACGCATCACAACGTGGGGGGTCTTCCCGAGAGGATGAATCTTAAGCTCCTTGAGCCTTTCCGTGAGCTTTTCAAGGACGAGGTGAGACAGCTCGGGAAGCTCTTGGGTATACCCGAGCACATACTAAAGCGTCACCCCTTCCCGGGTCCGGGTCTTGCGATAAGGATAATAGGGGAGGTTAACGAGAAGGACCTCGCTACGCTCAGACGCGCGGACGCGATATTCATAGAGGAGCTTAAAAAGGAGGGGTTATACGACCGCGTTTGGCAGGCTTTTGCGGTTCTCCTTCCGGTTCGTTCGGTCGGGGTTATGGGGGATGTGAGGACGTATGAGAAGGTCATAGCTTTAAGGGCGGTTGAGAGCACGGACGGTATGACCGCGGACTGGTATCGCCTGCCTTACGATTTTCTTGATAGGGTGATGAGGAGAATTATAAACGAGGTTGAGGGAGTGAATCGTGTGGTTTACGATATCTCCTCAAAGCCTCCCTCAACGATAGAGTGGGAGTAATCTCATACAACACCCCCGAAGGGGGTCATATTTATTTTATTTATGAAGAAACCTGAGATACTTGCTCCCGCGGGAAACTGGGAATCTCTCGCGAGTGCTCTGAAAGCGGGTGCGGACGCGGTATACTTCGGTCTTGATAAGCTAAACCAGCGCTCGCTGAAGAAGAACTTTTCCCTTCAAGAGCTACCTCTCGTAAAGGAGGAGTGCGCATCCCGCGGTGCGAGGGCTTACTTGACGCTTAACTCCATCGTTTTTGATGAGGACTTGCCCTACGTTGAGGAGGTTCTTCATAGGGCAAAAGATGCGGGTATAGATGCGGTTATAGCTTGGGATTTTGCGGTTATCCTGAGGGCGCTTGAGCTCGGGATAGAGACGCACGCGTCGGTGATGACGGGTATAGCGAATACCGAAAGCGCGAGGTTTTACGAACAGCTCGGCGTGAAGCGCATAGTCCCCGCAAAGGAGCTAAACCTCTCCCAGCTGAAGGCTCTCAAGCAAAACACCGGGCTTGAGATTGAGGCTTTTGTCCACGGCGCTATGTGTATGGCTGTGTCGGGGCGTTGTTTTCTGAGTCAGGATATATTTAAGAAATCCGCAAACAGGGGGGAGTGTTATCAGGTCTGCAGGCATGAGTTCAGGGTGGTTATAGAGGACTTAAACCCGAATACCGGGGGAGCGCGTTTTGTTCTGGGGGAGGATTACGTTCTTTCCGCGAGGGACCTAATGACGCTTGATATCGTTGAGCACCTTACCTTTTTGGACGCTTGGAAGATAGAGGGGAGGAGTAAAAACCCGGACTACGTTTACATGGTTGTTGATGCATACAGAAGGGCGAGGGATGCCCTCCTTGAGGGGAGCTTCAGCGAGGAGCTGAGGAGGGAGCTCGTAGAGCAGGTCGGGCGTGTTTACCACAGGGAGTGGGACGACGGGTTTTACTTCGGGAGGGCTTCGTTCGGTATAAACGAGAGTATAGCTACCGAGAGGAAGGTATACGTGGGGAGGGTTCAGAAGTTTTACACGCGCATAAGCGTTGCGGAGGTAAAGATAGAGAGCGGTGAGCTTAAGCTCGGGGACACTATACACATAATCGGTAAAAAGACGGGTCTCGTGAGGCAGAGGGTTGAGAGTATACACCTTGACGGGAAACCGGTTGAGAGCGCGAAAAAGGGTCAGGTCGTGGGTATAAAGACCGCGGAGCGCGTAAGGGAGGGGGATAAGGTCTACCTTATAACAAAGGTTTGATGACCCTTCGGGTTTAAAATCTTTCTTATGGAAAGCGAGCGCTCGCGCAGGCTCACCCCCTTTATCGTTATGGACATCCTCTCCCGCGCAAAGAAGATGAAAGACGTCGTTCATATGGAGATAGGGGAGCCCGACCTCCCTCCCCCGCCCGGCGTTGTTGAAAACCTCCAAAGGGCTATAAAAGATGGGCTTTACTACTATACGCCCGCGCTCGGTCTTTGGGAGCTTCGGGAGAAGATAGCGGAGCATTACTTTAGGGTCTACGGTGTTGAGGTCTCACCGGAGAGGGTGGCTATAACGCCGGGGACTTCCGGGGCTTTTCTCGTCGCTTACGCGCTTCTTCTTGATGCGGGCGACAGGATAGTCCTTCAAGACCCCTCATACCCCTGCTATAAGAACTTTGCCCACCTCCTTGATGTGAAGCCCGTTTTTGTTAACGCGGGCAGGGAGGTAAATTACGAGCTGAAGCCCGAACTCTTGACGGGTGATTTTAAGGCTCTTCAGGTCTCATCACCTCAAAACCCTACGGGGACGGTATACTCACCCGAAACGTTAAAGAGGCTTGCGGAGTTTTGCGAAGAGAGGGGTATCTTCTTTATATCGGACGAGATTTACCACGGGCTTGTTTACGAGGGGAGGGAGCACACCGCGCTTGAGTTCTCCCAGAACGCAATAGTTATAAACGGTTTTTCTAAGTATTTCTGTATGCCGGGTTTTCGGATAGGTTGGCTCATACTTCCCCAAAAGCTCATCCGGAGGGCGGAGGTGATAATACAGAACGTCTTTATATCCGCCCCTACCTTGAGCCAATACGCTGCCCTCGGCGCCTTTGATTACGAGTATCTCCGAAGTGTCAGGGAAACCTTCAGGAAGCGGAGGGATTTTCTTTACGATGAGCTGAAAAAGCTCTTTGATATAGACGCAAAGCCCCAAGGGGCTTTTTACATATGGGCTAACGTAAGCAGGTATTCCGAAAACTCTTACGAGTTTGCTTTAAAGCTCCTTGAGGAAGCAAAGGTGGCGATTACGCCGGGG
>JAADEK010000109.1 GCA_013153455.1 Aquificota bacterium | reverse complement strand
GAGAAAACGGGTATAATCCTGAAGAGTCTTCCCGAGGGCAGTCCGTAGATGCCTATCTGACCGTTGAAACCGCCCGACAGGATGGCGTAAAACTCGTCGTGCTCACCGGGCGGGACGTAAACCTTCAGTGCAGCTTCTTGCCACTCCTTTGATAGCTTGGCTTGTGAAAATACGAGACCTCCTACACCCGCGACCGCGAATATCGCGAGCGCGAGCCTTCTGAGACCTCCTCCCTTCATCTTTATAACCTCCTTTTGAAATCACTCACCGAGCGACAAAATCCACTCCGCTATCTTCTTAGCTTCTTCTTCCGAGACGTTTTGTCTCGGCATGTAAAAGGCTGTGACCTTTATGCCGTATTTCTTTGAGAGCCCTTGCCATTTCCCTACGCTCCCGTTCCTTACGCTCTTTACGAGCGTCTCTACCGCCCCCTCCTTGCCTTTATACTCCTTCGCTATAACCGAAAAGGGGGGTCCTATCTTCGGTTTTTGAACGTCGTGGCAAGACAGACACCCTTTCTCTTTCAGGAGTTTCTCCACTTCTCCCGCCTGTGAAAATACGGGGGCAAGCAGGAGGGAGATTAGTAAGAGCTTCCTCATCACCACCTCCTTCTCTTTCAATTAATATATGATTGCGCTCAACTTTTGTCAATTTAGGACAATAAAATCCTTTAAAGAAAAAAAGACCCCGAAGGGGTAATAAAATAGAGTTATGAAGATACTCCTTTTCCTCCTCGCCTTTGCCTTCGGTTCGGAGTGGCTTTTTTTCAGGCAGGTCAGTTTTCCCGCCCTCGTTGACGAACTGCTTCATTACCGCGTCGTATACATAGGGGAGGTTCACGACAACGAGGAGATACACGAGATACAGCTCAAAGTGATAAAGGCTCTCTACGAGAGGGACAAAAGGCTCGTTATAGCTATGGAGATGTTCCAGCAACCCTTTCAGGAGTTTCTTGACCTTTACGTGGAGGGTGAGATAAGCGAGGAGGAGATGCTGAGAAAGACCGAGTATAGGAAGCGCTGGGGTATGCGCGAGGAGCTTTACCGCGATATATGGCGTTTTGCTTCCCGACACGGTATTCCCCTCGTCGCGCTGAACGTGCCCCCGGAGCTTATACAAGAGGTCAGAAAAAAGGGCATAAGGAACGTCCGAAGTGTATACCTTCCCCCGCGTATAGTCTTCCCACCTCCCGAATACAGGGAGTTTTTGCTAAAGCAGGCGAGGAAGCACTCTCACAAGGTTGATGAAAAGAGGTTTATAGAGGTTCAAACCCTTTGGGATAACGCTATGGCTTACAAGATTTTAAAGCTCCTTTTCCTGTATCCGGAGCACCGAATCGTCGTTATAGTGGGAAAGGGGCACGTGTGGCGGGGATACGGTATCCCCTACGTCCTTTCCAAGCTCATGCCCTCCGTAAAGCAGGCGATACTCTACCCGGTTGAGGAGGAGAAATTTTTTAATAAATTTACTTTATCGCCCAAATAAGTAATTTTTATGTTTCAGCACCAATAAAATAAGCTGTTAAAATTAATAGTATAATTATGGGGAGGCTTGGGGAAAGTTTTAGGAAAAGGATTAAGGGGCTATATGTTCATAAGAACTTAATTATCATATTTGCACTAATATTTTTTACAACAAGTTTTATTATTTATGGAATAAATGCTTTGTATTTAAAACTCTATAAAAAAACGCCCTCTCTTACTGAGAAGGAAAAAGAACAAATAGCTTTAGTATACCTTCAATACGCATTTAAGGATGTAAGTCCTGATATAGAAACCCGACTAATTTCCGAAAAGAAAAAAGAAGTATATGAAGCTGTTAAGCGGGAACTGGATGTATTTATACAAGAATATTCAGATGTGGAAAGTTTTTTAGATTGGTATTTTGGATGGTTTAATCAGTATAAAATGCTTTTCTATAAAATGCAAGATACCATTAATAAAGGCATTAACAAGGTGAAGTCTTTAAAAGGAATTTTTTCAAAAGATTTAAATGCGCTTAAAGGCACAGCTGAAGGGAATCAAAGTAAGTTTGAACAATATATGCTTGAACATATTGAAAAGTATCTAATATCTCAAGATAAATTTAAAACCTTTGTTGACGAAAGAATTACACCTATACTCCAGAGGGAAAGCAGAGAATTTGCCAAAGAGCTTGTGGATATAGTAGAAGCACGTTATTATGAATTAATTGATACTAATGTGCGTCTTAAAATAGAAAATGAAATTCATAAAAGAATCTTTGAGGAGTTTGTTAATAAAGTAGAACAGGAGTATGAAAAACCCATAAAAATAAAAGTTATAATGGAGGAATTCACTAAAACTGGTGGGGCAATAATTGCAGGTAAAAAAGTATATGACCGGATAAATAAATTAGGTAAGAATACTAATACTATAATAATCAAAAGTATTAGATTAGCACCTGCTATATTGTCTGGAATATTTACATATAAGGAAACGGTGGCACAACAAGTCGCTAATGAGTTTGAAAAATATTTAACCAATAAATATCAAAAATTATATGAACAATACGTAAAATCTAGCACACCTTATGAACTCATAAAATGATACGAAAAGGTTTATGCTGGCTCCTTTTTACTACTCCAGTTTTAATATTGATAGCATCTTCTAAACTTATACAATACCTTCCATTTACCCTTACTCTATTTTTATTATCTGGTTTATTAACTATGTATACCTTTCTGGAATACATTATAAGAGTTTCAATGTCAAAAGTATGCGCTGAGGCTATTACTAAAGAAGCCGGTTTATTAAGAAAGATATTAATAGGTAGTATTCGTAATTTTTTGATTTCCTTAGGGTTAGGATTTCTATTTATAATATCTATTTTTGACATAACACTCTTCAATAAATATGATTACTTTGCTTTATCAATTCTTTTAATTCTTGCATTGATGATAAACCAATGGTTAAGTAAAAAATTAGATAAGGAAGTTGTAAAGGAGGTACATACCTTCGTTTCAGTAAATTTAATACCATTTTTTGTTTTTCCAATATTTGCTATTATTTACTTAACTCTCGCTTTTTTTGCATTTCCTTTAGAGAGTCAAATATCCGCATATACTCCTCAAAGCTTTGAAGAGTATGTAAAAACTAATATACTAAATAACTATAACTTAGAATTTATAAAAGCGGTTATCATAATAAATGAAGCTATTAATATTCTTTTATGGGCATTGGCGCTTAATGCAGGTATACTTGAAATTAAATTAATAGCCGTTATATTTTTACTTTTGAAAAAAGCATTTTCATACTTTTTTATTTTTCGCTTTATTATTCTTATGTATAGCTTCCTTGGGCATTCAATTACTTCCTGTTCTCAAGGGACTTCTCAAGGGAGAACTCATCAACGAACTCAATGAGACTCCCGAATTGAAACCCGTATGCTGTCCTCGTGACCTTCAAGTTAGGGAAGCGCCTCTTAAGGAGCTTTGCTATGTAGTTAGCTGTGGCTTCGCCCTCAACGTTCGGGTTTGTTGCGAGGATAACCTCCCTCGCTTTGTATCTCTCTACCCTCTCAAGGAGTTTGTCTATAGTCAGGTCTTCGGGTGATATACCCTCAAGCGGAGCAATCCTCCCTCCCAGAACGTGGTAAACACCCCTGTAACGCTCAAGGCGCTCTATAGCGTATGCGTCCTGACTCTCCTCAACGACGCATATAAACTTTTTGCTCCTCTTTTCGTCCGAGCATATCGCACAAATCTCCCTATCGGTAATCAAGTAACACTCCGAGCAAGGTCTTAGAACATTCACAGCGTCAAGGAGGCTCTCAACTACTTTTTTTCTCTCTTCGGGCTCAAGCTTCAGGAGGTTGTAAACGAAACGGTTTGCCCCCTTCTCACCGAATGTGGGAACCTTCATAACGCTCTCAAGCGCGGAGCGAAGAGCCTTCGGAAAGACGTCCTCAAAGCCCAAGACCCAAACCCCCCAGCAGTCCCCCGAACCTGCGCTCAAACGCGGACTTCGTCTTGTCGCGCGCGCGAGCTTGCGCCTCGTTTATGAGCTCAACGAGCGTATCCCTGAGGCGTCCGCAGTCTTGGTCTTCCGGAAGCTCAAGACTCAGTATCTCACCAAGACCGTTGAAAACCACCCGAACGCCGTCTCTCTGAATTTCTTCCCTCTGTTGCCTTAGCTCCCTCTTTACCTCTTCCATAACCTCCTGAAAGTTTTTAAGGCTCTTCATAAGCTCGTAGATGTTCATCCCATACCTCCCAAAGCCTTCCGCGCGCTGTAGACCCTCTGGGCTACCGTGAGCGCGGAACCGACCGCTATAACACCCAGCGCAAGCTCCTCAAGCCCGAGTAAAATACCCCCCAAGAGTATAACCCACCTCTCGGTGCGCTCAAAAAGACCGCCCAAAGCACCCGCTCCGAGACCCTCCGCTCTGGCGCGCGCGTAGCTCACCGAGCACGAAAAGACGAGCGCGAGAAAGGCGAGAAAAACCGAGAAAACCTCACCCGAAGACGCGAAACGAAGCCCGAGGGCTACTATCGGGGACGCGTCCGCGAGCCTGTCAACCGTTGAGTCCAAGAACGCACCGAACCTGCTCTCCCTCCCCGAGCGACGCGCCAAACTCCCGTCTATACTGTCCGCCAAAGCACCGAGCGCGAGGAGGAAAAACGCCAAAATCCTGTATCCCGCGTAAAGGAAAACCGAACCCAAGACTATGAGAAGAAGACCGAGAAGCGTAACGAGGGAAGGGCTCACGCCGAGCCTTTGGATACGTTCAAGGAAGGGCGAAAGCGCCCTCTCGTAGTAAGGTTTTATACCGCGGATTATCGCACTCATTTACTTCAAATAAAAGTATAACAGAGGGACGCCCTTGCGGGCGTAAGAGGGGAGGGTCAGGCGACCGCGTATGCGAACTCGGGACGCTCTTCTACGAGCTTGACGTCCGTCGCTCCCTCGGGCAGGGGAACGACCTTCGTCCTCTTTACCCACCTTTCCGGGAGCCTTATCACGACGTTTCCCCGCTTTATCGTAGCGGGTGCGACGAGGGTCTCGTATGTGATTCTCACGCCGTAGACCTCCCTCCCGAAGCGGTTCTTAAACACCCCCGGACCCTCAATCTGTATATTCCTTACCTTGCCGGGGAAGTATACGCGCTTCGCGTAATGGCGCTTTCTCTTTGGGTGATAGTAAACGAGCCACATAACCTTTCCTTCCCTGTATTTGACTTCCGTCGGGACGTAGCGGTCCGCTATCTCTTCCTCCTTCATCAGTCTCTCAACGTATTGCTCAAGGGTTTCGTCTTCCCTGAGTTCGTTTTCGCTCCAGCGCTCAAACTCAAGTTGCCAACCGTTTGCCTGAGCGACGATGTTCGCGGTCTCTACGGTTCTCTCCTCCTCCTTCTCAACGAGCTCGTCAATTTTGTCTATCACCGACGCGAAGCGCTCACGAAAGTCGGGCAGTTTCGTGAGGGCGACGAGGAGGTTGCTCTCGTTCTTAAGTGCGATGAGTTGTTCCGGGCTTTCCGCGACGACCATAGCCTTCCTTATCTCACAAAAGCTCTTTCTCAGCTCCTCAAGAATCTCGGGCGTGAGCGTGAGCTTTGCGGTGGTCTCAAGTATCTCCTTCATAACCTCTTCCGGAATCTCCTTTAGGCGCTCCTCCACGTCAACCTTACCCTCACCCCACGGGTGATACTCCTTATCCCAGCCCCTTACCTTCGCGACGTAGTTCGCGAGCCTCACCGTCACCCTGTTTTCCTCACACGCGACCTCCCTGAGCTTCTCCACGAGCGCCCCGAACTTCTTTTTCCAGAAAGGTGAGAACGTAAGCGTGCAAAGGTAGTCAGAGCGCTTCTTTAAGTCCGTTAGTTGTTCCGGGGTCTCAACGCGGAGCATCTCATCGCGTATCGTGCAGTTGATTCGCCTGATGTCCTCGGGGCTCTCAACCTTACCGTAAATCACACCCATAGACCCACCTCCTTTAGGTTTAATTTCATGATTTTCATCACTTATAGCAAGCCCAAAAGGCGCTCAAATGAAGTTAAAATAAACTCTTGCAGGAGGTCAGCGGATTGGAAAGGAACATCGTCGTCACTCCCATGACCTTTGAACCCGTATACGAGCAAGAGGCTGAGATAGTTGAGAGAAAGGGTTTAGGTCACCCGGATACTATATGCGACAACCTCGCGGAGGAGCTTTCGGTAGAACTGTCAAAGCTCTACATAGAGCGCTTCGGCGCTATAATGCACCACAACGTTGATAAAGCCCTCCTGGTGGGCGGGGAAGCAAACCCGCGCTTCGGGGGCGGTGAGGTAATTTCCCCGATAGAGATATACCTCGTGGGAAGGGCGCTCAAGGAATACAAGGGCGTCGTTCTTCCCGTTGACGAGCTTGCGGTTGAGGTGGCAAGGAGGTGGCTCAAGGAAAACATAAGAAACCTTGACCCCGACAGGCACGTAATCGTAAGACCCCGTATAAAGCCGGGCAGTAAAGACCTCGTTGACCTCTTTTTGAGGTTCCAGCTAAGGGGAGAGGTTCCGCTCGCGAACGACACATCCTTCGGCGTCGGGTATGCCCCCCTTGACGACCTTGAGCGTATCGTATACGAGAGCGAACAGCTCCTAAACAGCCCCTCCTTCAAGGAGGAGCACCCATACGTGGGTGAGGATGTGAAGGTAATGGGCGTCCGCATAAGGGACGACATACGTATAACCGTCGCGGTCGCGTTTGTGAGCAAGTTCGTGGAAAGCCTTGAGGACTACAAGGAGAAGAAGGAGAAGGTAAGGGAGGCTGTTCTTGAGCTTGCGCGCGCGCTCACGCCCCGACGCGTCCGCGTCTTTATAAACACAGCGGACGACTACGAGCGCGGGAGCGTATACATAACCGTCACCGGGACATCCGCGGAGCAGGGGGACGACGGTCAGGTAGGGAGGGGAAACCGCGTGAACGGTCTCATCACGCCCTACAGACCCATGAGCCTTGAGGCTGCTGCGGGTAAAAATCCCGTCTCACACATAGGGAAAATCTACAACGTCGTTGCGAACATCATAGCGGACAGGGTGGTGAGCGAGATTGAGGAGGTTGAGGAGTGCTACTGTTATCTCGTTTCACAGATAGGAAAGCCGATAAACGAGCCCCAGCTTTGCGATGTTAAGGTCCGAACAAAGAAACCCATAAGCGCCATAGAGGACGAGGTGAGGAAGATAGCGGACGAGGAACTCCAGCGCATGCCCGAAACCTGGAAGAGGTTCCTCGCCAAGGAGTTCTCCGTAGCCTAAGCTCTCTTTACAAAGGAAAGAACCTCCGGGCTAAGGGCGAACTTCCTAATCAGCTCCCCGTCTTTTTCAACGAGTTCCGTCGCCCTCCTCAGCAAGAGGGAGGGCTCCTCGTCTTCCTTCAGTATACCGAGGGCGTAAAAACCCGTAAGGGTTCTTATGAGCTCTTCCATAATTCCCTCCATCATGAGGTCAAATTTGTTTTTCTTATAGAAAGCCCTTCGGGCTTCCTCGGGTTTTTTTGAAAGGGCGTGAGCGAGTAAACACATCCTTTTCCACGTCCCTATAGCCCTCTCCCACTCGGAACGCGGTAGACCCTCAAGCTCTATGTTTATGAAGCTGAGGAGGTATCTCGCGACGTGCTCCTTGGCTTCTTGGTGCGTCCTGAAGGGGGGTTCATCCCTGAGGCGCTCCGTCAGGTCTATCTTCATAATATATTTAAGTATGACTCATAAGTTTGACCCCTCAAAGATTCACAAGCTTGACGACCCTTCGCGTCTTGAACTCTTTGACCCCGAGAAGCTCCTTAAGGAGTTCGGGCTAAGGGAGGGTATGAGCGTCCTTGACGTGGGAACGGGTGCGGGCTTTTACCTTCCTTACCTTTCTTCCGCGGTGGGGAGTAAGGGAAAGGTCTTCGGTATAGACGTTCAAGAGCCTATGGTTGAGTATGCGAGGAGGAAGGTAAAGGAGCTCGGTCTTCAAAACGTTGAGGTTCTAAAGTCGGAGGAAAACAAGATACCCCTCCCGAGCGACAGTATTGATTTCTTCTTTATAGCTTTTACCTTTCACGAGATTGAGGAGCCTTCCGCTTTCCTGAGGGAGCTCAAAAGGGTGGGAAAGAACCGCTCGCTCATAGCGCTGATAGACTGGAAGAAGGAGGAAAGGGACAAGGGTCCACCTCCGGAGGAGGTTCTCTCCGAGTGGGAGGTTGCCCTCCTCCTTGAGGACGCGGGCATAAGGGTCGGGAGGGTTGTTGAGGTGGGGAGGTATTGCTTCGGTATTTACGCGATGAACGTAAAGGAGGAAAATCCCCTCTCGGGTATACCTTTCAGGATACCGCCTGCTTTTTGATTTTCTTTAGTTTCTTCATCTGATACATGCGCTTGTCCGCTATGTTTATGAGCTCCTCGGGCTCCTGCGCGTCGTCGGGGAATACCGCAACCCCCCAGCTCGCGGAAAGCCCGAACTCACCGAAGCTCTCTTCTATCTTCCTCCTTATGCGCTCACCCACTATGTGCCCTATGCCGGGGGTTTTTGTCCTCAGTAGGACTATAAACTCATCACCCCCGTATCGGACGGGTATGTCTTCTTCCCGTATGCTTTCGCGTATGATGTTGGCGACCTTCTTGAGAACCTCGTCACCCTTCGCATGTCCCAGCATGTCGTTCACGCGCTTGAAGTTGTCAAGGTCTATAAAGAGGAGCTCAAGCTTGAACCTCCCGAGAGCCTGAACGCGCTTAGCCTCAACTCTCAGTATGTAGGCGAGGCTGTTTCTGTTGAGGAGTCCGGTAAGGGGGTCGTGGTAGGCTTGGAACTCAAGTTGTCTCGTTATGGCTTCGTAGCTCCGAAGGAGCTCCTCATACTTTTTTGTTATCTCTTCCATTATGTTCATAAGAAGCTTTAACTTTATCTCTTCCCTCATACCTTTCCCTCTCCTTTAATGCTACTATCGTCGCGGTCTCGTTGTAAAGCTTCACCTTTTTGAGCTCTTTATCGGGACCGAGCTCCCCGTATGTAGCAAACCCAAAGAGGGGGGCGTCAAGAACACCCGCTATTATCTCGTTCTCCCTTTCGGTGTTCTCTTCAAGGACGTATTGTCTCGCAGCGCACGAGAAGTTAAGGAGGAGGTCGGGTGAGTTTATGTGTTCCTTTATCCTGAGGACCTCCTCCCGCGTGCTCTCAAGGAGCATCTCCGGAGTCCCGAACGAGAGCATAAACTTGCTCCCTTCGTATACGGGAGCGAAAAACTCAACGTAGTCCTCTCCTATGCTCTTGAACGTTCTCTGAACGCGGACGTATCCCTCCTTGTCCTCAATAAGGACAACGGGACAATACCACAGGTATTCCACCCTCTCCTCAAGACCCCTCAGGAAGCTCTTCACGATTGACGTGAAGGGGACGTTTTGGTCAACCTCGTAGACCTTAAACCCGTCCGCTTTTGAGACGGTGTATACGGGGCTTATGGGTTTGAACCCGAGGGATATACCGAAACAGTAATCTATATTTTTAAATGTAATTACGGCGAAGCCGTCTTTTATAACTTTCCCGTTGTGTATTTGGAACGTCCTGAGTTCACCGTCGTATGTCTCTCCCGAGGAAACCCCTCCGACGAGGTTAGGGAAAAAACCACGGGAGGAGAGAGCCTTCCCGAGGTCTTCTATGAAGTGTCCCAAGCTGTTGCTCTCCCACGCGGATATAAAGAGGTTCAGGTTATCCCTGTTTTCCTCAAGGTAATCAACGAGCCGACCGAGGGTTCCGCTTTTTGTGTATGTGCTTATGCCCTCGTCTGTGTAGACGCTCACGCTCCCCCCGTGCTCAAACTTTATGAAACATATCGCGACGCCCTCAACTATCTTCGTGTTCTCTATTGACTTCGTTGAGTGAAAGGCGAGATACTCCTTCCCCTCAAGCTCAAATACGCGCCTGAGGTCCCTGTCAAGCTTCGTATAAGGGTATTTGTAGTTTAGGGAAATGAGCATAAAGTCAAAGTCGGTGAGGATGTCTTCCTCTTTGAGTTTCCTCTTTATCTCCTCAAGGGCTTGAAAGAGGACGGGGTTGCGTGAGCTGTAAACGACAGCTTTCATATTATCTTAAAATATTCCCTTATGTATAAGTATCCCGACGAGAGGGGGTATTTCGGTCCCTTCGGGGGTAAATTCGTCCCCGAGACGCTCATGTTCGCCCTCTCGGAGCTTGAGGAAAGATACGAGGAGTTGTCGCGCGATGAGGGTTTCTTGAGGGAGCTTGATTATTACCTCAGGGAATACGCGGGAAGACCGACACCCCTTTACTTTGCTAAGAAGCTCACCGAGTTTGTGGGTGGTGCGAAGATATACCTGAAGCGCGAGGACCTCCTTCACACGGGAGCTCACAAGATAAACAACACCATAGGTCAGTGCTTGCTCGCCAAGCGCATGGGAAAAAGGAGGGTAATAGCGGAAACGGGGGCGGGTCAGCACGGGGTTGCTACCGCGACCGCTTCCGCGCTTTTGGGGCTTGAGTGTGTGGTTTACATGGGTGAAGAGGACGCCCGAAGGCAGGCTCTGAACGTCTTCAGGATGAAGCTTCTGGGGGCACAGGTGAGGATAGTAAGGAGCGGGAGCAGGACGCTAAAGGACGCCATAAACGAGGCTCTGAGGGACTGGGTTACGAACGTAGAAAACACGCATTACGTCATAGGCTCGGTTGTGGGTCCCCATCCCTTTCCGAAAATCGTTCGGGACTTTCAGAGCGTTATAGGGAGGGAAACGAAGGAACAGATACTCAAAAAGGAGGGAAGGCTACCGGATGCGATTGTAGCGTGCGTGGGAGGGGGTTCAAACGCGATGGGTATATTTTACCCCTTTATTGAGGACGAGGGGGTTGAGCTTATAGGCGTTGAGGCGGGGGGTCTCGGTCTTGAGAGCGGTAAGCACGCTGCGTCCATATGCGCGGGTGATGTGGGCGTTCTTCACGGTATGAAGAGCTACTTCCTGCAGGACGAAGAGGGTCAGATAACGCCGACGCACTCTGTCTCCGCGGGTCTTGACTACCCGGGCGTGGGTCCGGAGCACGCCCTCCTTCACGAGATAAAGCGGGCGAAATACACGACCGCAACCGACGAGGAAGCCCTTGAGGGCTTTCGCCTCCTCTCAAGGACGGAGGGGATAATACCCGCGCTTGAGAGCGCTCACGCAATCGCGCGGGCGGTTGATATAGCGAAGGAGCTGGGGAAGGACGGCATACTCGTCGTTAACCTCTCGGGAAGGGGAGACAAAGACATACAGCACGTTATGAGGCTTTCAGAAGAAGGTTCCGAGGACGAAGTGAATCCTTGAGCGGTTCGTGTCCCCGGGGACGGTTTTTGTCTTGAAAGCCCAGTCTATACGTATGGGAGCGAAGGGTGTGATTACGCGAAGCCCCACGCCGTAACCGCCCCGGAAGTTGCTCAGCTTAAAATCGCTCCACTTGTTCGCACCCAGCCCGTAATCAAAGAACACAGCGCCGAAGAGCATCCTCTTGTAGAGGGGATACATGAGTTCAAGGCTCGTTATGAGCTTCCGCGTTGCCCCTATGGGGTCGTTCGTCGCGGGGTCAAGGGGACCCGCATAACCGTATTTGTATCCCCTTATTGAGAAATCACCCCCGACGAAGAAGCGCTCGTCTATGGGGACGTTCTTCCCGTTGTAGCCCTCCGCAAACCCGAGCTCCGCCCTCACGCTCAGTATAAGTCCCGTATCAAAGTATGTGTCGCTGAAGTATTTAGCTCCTTCAAACTCAAGCTTGTAAAATTCCTCGTCTCCCCCGAGTATACCCACGCCCACCGTGTTCTTGAAAAGGAGGAGGGAGCCCTTTGTCGGGAGGAGGTAGTAATCCCTCGTATCACGCCTGAGGGCTGTGAAGAACTTTCGGGAGTCCCTCGTTCCCGCCTGCTCCTTTATGTATGAAACCGCCTCGGGTGAGATATCGCTGTAGCGAACCCTCTGGAAGGAGGTTCCCACGGAGAACTTCCAAAACTCCCAGAACTCCTTTGATATAGCGGTAGAAAAGCCCGTCCTCGTCACCGTATAGGTTGTGTATTCTATGCGTCTGTCAAAGAGGGAGAGGTCAAGGTCCATGGGTCTTTTCAGGAACCACTTCCTCGTGTAGGAGATGTAGTTGTTCCTGTATAGGGGTCCGTAGCTCACACCTACCGCGAGTATATCACCGGTTCCGCGGAAATTCCCCTTCCTTACCTCAATAAAACCGGTCAAACCCGTAATCTCGTTATACGAAAGACCAACGGAAAACTGACCGGTGAAACGCTCGGTTATCTTTACAAGGAGGTCCCACTTTGCACCCCTCGGGACGGGCTCTATCTGGACGTTTTGGTAATACCCGAGGTTCATTATGCGCGTCCTTGAGCGCTCTATAGCTTTCTTCGTTGCGAGCTCGTTCTCCTGAACCCTCATCTCACGTCTTATGACGTAATCCCTCGTCTCGTAGTTCCCCTTTATCCTTATCCTCTTTACGTAAACGGGCTCACCCTCGTGTATGCGGAGCTTTACGTAGACCTCCTTCTTTCGGGGTTCAGCCTTTAGCTCCTCCTCTATGCGGACGTTCAAGAAGCCTATCTCCGCATACTTCTCCGCTATCCTCCTCTTTACCTTCTCTATAACCTCCCTCCTGAAGTAGCCCCCCTTCCTTTTGTTCTTCTCAAGGATATCTCCCACGAGCTCCGAATACGCGAAGAGCGTGTTTCCCTCTATCTCCAGACCCGCGAGCTTGTAGCGCTCTCCCTCTTTTATTTCAATTATTACCCGCTTCGCGGGTCCTTCTCCCTGTGTGCGGGCGGAAACCTCCGCTTCAAGGAAACCCTCGCTCCTGTAAAACTCCTCTATCTTTTTTACGTCCTCCCTCAGCGTCTCCTCGCTGAAAGCGGGGTGTCTCCTGAAGAGTAAAAGATTCGGCTCCTTTAGCTCCATAAGCTTTTTTATCTTTCTGTTGGAGAAGGCTTTGTTCCCCTCTACCTTTATCTCCTTCGTGTAGACCTTCTGACCTTCGCGGATGATAAAGACGAGCTTAGACGCCCCCTTTTTGGGGATTATCTTGTATTCCACGCGGGTCCCTACGAAACCCTTCCTTCTGTAAATCTCCTCTATCCTTTTTTTGAGACTCTCTATCTCTTGGAGTGTGAGTATCCTGCCGAGCTTTAGTTTCTTCAGGAGGGCGAGCCTCTCCTCAAGGGCTGGGCTTGATGTGAAGCCTCCTATGGTCTCCTCTACGTCAACCTCACCGAGTTCGGTCTCTATGCCGAGATACGTCTTTAGGTCTTCGTCGCTCAGCTCCTTGTTCCCCTCAAACTCTATCTTGTAGATTACGGGAAGGTCTTCAACTACGAAGATAACCTCGGGTTTTGAGTTTTTGTTTAGGTCCTCAACGTATACCTCTATACTCCTAAAGAGTCCCGTCCTGTAGAGGTTCCGTATGTCTTCCCTTATCTTCTCTACGGAGAACTGTGAGCCCTCCCGCGTCTTCAAAAGACCCTTTATCAGTTCCTCGGTTATATACTTGTTTCCCTTTACGATTACCTTCTCAATCTCTTGGGCGTGTGTGAGGGTAATGAGGGCTAAAAGAGCGAGGAGTCCCTTTTTCACAAGAAAGTATTATAAAAAAAGCGGGCAAAGCCCGCTTACTTTTCAAGAAGGGCTTCAACCTTTTCCTTCTTCTTTACGGGTCTCAGGTATGGCTTGTCACCCTTGACCCTTATCTCTACCTCCTCAACGTCCTTGAAGGTTCCCTTTATGAGTTCTTCCGCGAGCAGGTCCTCAACGTGTTTCTGGAGCGCGCGCTTTAGGCTCCTTGCCCCGAACTCGGGCTTGTATTCCTTGTCTATAATCCAGTTCACAAAGGACTTGTGGAGCTTTACCCTTATGCCCCAGTCCTTCAGTTTTTCGTTTATCTCCGCGAGCTGGAGTTGGAGAATCTTCTCTATATCCTTCTTCTCAAGAGGTCTGAAGACGATAATCTCGTCAAGTCTGTTCAGGAACTCGGGGCTAAATGTTCTCTTGACTTGGTCAAGGACGTTCTTCTTCATCTCCTCAAAGTTCAGAAGTCCTTGTTTTTTCTCAAAGCCCATGGTCCCGCCCGTTATCAGTCTTGCCCCGAGGTTTGAGGTCATGATGATTATCGTGTTTGAGAAGTCAACCGTTCTCCCGAGACCGTCCGTGAGCCGACCGTCGTCAAATATCTGGAGGAATATGTTGAACACATCGGGGTGAGCTTTTTCTATTTCGTCAAAGAGGAGAACCGAGTAGGGTCTCCTGCGAACCGCTTCCGTGAGTTGTCCTCCCTCTTCGTATCCGACATACCCGGGGGGTGCGCCGATGAGTCTTGAGACCGTGTGCTTTTCCATGTATTCGGACATATCAAACCTGATAAGGGCGTCCTCCGTTCCGAAGAGATACTCCGCGAGAGCCTTTGCGGTTTCGGTCTTTCCTACACCCGTGGGTCCGAGGAACATAAACACGCCTATGGGTCTGTGCTTGCCCTTCAGACCTACGCGTGACCTTCGGACCGCTTTCGCTATAGCCTTTATAGCTTCGTCTTGACCTATTACGCGCTTGGTGAGCTCTTCCTCTATGTGGAGGAGCTTTTGGGCGTCGCTCTCGTGGACGCGCTTTACGGGTATGCCCGTCCAGCGCGCTACTACCTCCGCGACGTCCTCCTCCTTCACCTTAGGTCTGTTTTTCTCAAGCTCTTCCTTCCACTTTGCCTTCAGTGTCTCAAACTTTGCCCTGAGCCTTAGCTCCTCGTCGCGTATCCTCGCCGCTCTCTCGTAGTCTTGCTCCTTTACCGCCTTTTCCTTTTCCCTCTCGTATTCCTTTATCTTGTCCTCTATCTCCTTTAGCTCGGGGGGGAGTTTCGTCGCTTTTAGCTTCACGAGCGCGCCAGCCTCGTCCATGACGTCTATAGCCTTGTCGGGGAGGTTCCTGTCGGTGATGTATTTGACCGAGAGGTCAACCGCTTTTTCTATGGCTTCGGGTGTGTATTCAACCTTGTGGAATTCCTCAAACTTGGGCTTTAGCCCGTAGAGTATCTGAACGGTGTCCTCGGGTGAGGGTTGTTCTACGTAAACGGGCTGGAACCTCCTCTCAAGAGCTCCGTCCTTTTCTATGTATTTCCTGTATTCGTCCACGGTCGTCGCGCCGATGACCTGAATCTCACCGCGCGCGAGCGCGGGCTTTAGCATGTTGGACGCATCTATTGAACCCTCCGCGGAACCCGCTCCCACGAGCGTGTGAAGCTCGTCTATGAAGAGTATTACGTTGTTCGCTTTTTCAAGCTCCTTGAGGATATTCTTAAGCCTTTCCTCAAACTGTCCCCTGTATTTCGTTCCCGCGACGAGCGCCGCGAGGTCAAGAGCGACAACCCTCTTGTTCAGGAGCGGTTCGGGGACTTCCTTGTTCGCTATCCTCTGAGCGAGCCCCTCAACTATCGCGGTCTTACCGACACCGGGGTCCCCGAGGAGGACGGGGTTGTTTTTGCGCCTGCGCACGAGTATCTGTATGACCCTCTCTATCTCTTTATCCCTCCCTATCACGGGGTCAAGTTTGCCCTCCCGAGCCATCTGGGTGAGGTCCCTTGAGAAGCGGTCAAGGTTCGGGGTAGAGACGTATCTTTGGCTCTCTTGGGGCGGGAGTTCACCGAGAAGCTGTAGAACTTCCCTCCTCACGGAATACTCGTCAAGACCGAAGCTCCTCAAAATCCTCCCGCCGAGCCCCGTCTTCTCGCGAACAACACCGATAAGGAGGTGTTCGGGTCCCACGAACTGGTGGTGAAGTATGCGCGCTTCCTCAACCGCAAACTCTATTACCCTCTTTGCGTCCGGTGCGAAGAGAACCTCCCCCGAGTGGCTTCCTTTAGTCACCTGACCCATTATCGCCTTTCTCACCTTCTCGGGCGTGAGCCCGAACTTGGCGAGAACGAGCGTAGGTATGTCCTCCTCTTTTATAAGAGCGAGAAGTATATGCTCACTTCCGAGATAACTGTGTCCGAGTTCAAGGGCTTCCTCCCTTGCCCTCAGGATAACTTGTCTTGCCCTTTCGGTGAACTTCTCAAACATGTCCCTTACCTCACTGTCTTTATTAAAATAAAAAAGTTCAAGCCTTTTTCAAGACTATGACAAGGGTATTGTTAAGTTTTATGACAAGAAGACCATTAAATCTTTGAGGTGAAGAGTAGCTCAAGAAGGATAATCTCCCTGAGAGTGTTGAATATCTTGTCCCTGTTTTCCCTCGCGTGAAGGGGTATGTCTTGCTCCGGTTGTCTGTTTTCGTCTATGATTATCCCCCTCCCTATGGGTGTGTTCTCCTCAAGGTATGAAAGTTCACGAATCTTTACACCGTCCGCGTATACCTTCACAACCGTGAAGACCGCCTCCGGGAGGGCGTAGTTTACCTCCTTCAGGACGTTGTCCACGAAAAGGTTAACGTCCTTGCATACCTTGGCAAACCTCCTCATCTTCTCAACGGATATCTCAAGCTTAGCCTCGTTTTCGTCAACCTTGAGGTATCTGACGGGCATACCGTATTCGCAGTAAACGAAACCGCCCGTCAGAAGGACGGGCATCTCGCTCACGAGCCTTATACTTATGTCCCTAAGTCCGATACCCGTTCGCGTCTTTTCGGTCATCTCACCGTCGCTCCCGATAAGATTTCTCTTAGTAATTTAATAGCGTCGGGGATTTTGTCAGGCGCTTTACCCCCGCCCTGGGCGAGGTCCGCCCTTCCTCCACCGCCCCCGCGAAGAACCTTCCCCACTTCCCTTATGAGCTCGTTCGCCCTCACGCGCTCCGAAAGGTTGCGCGAAACCGCGAGGACGAAGTTTACCTTACCTTCCGCCCTCCCAGCCAAAAACACTACCGCCCTGTCGTTTCTTTGCCTGAGTATGTCCGCGAGGTTCCGAAGTTCCTCAGGTGAAACTCCCTCAAACTCTCCCCACAAAAATACGATATCCCCTACCTTTTCCTCCTTTACATTTTCCCTCAGTTTGAGCTTGAGAAGCTCCTGCCTGAGCCTTTGTATCTCTTTTTCCTTTTCCTTTATCTCTTCCTGAAGCTCGGAGAGCTTTTTGGGAAGCTCTTCCTCCTTCACACCCAAAAGGGACGCGGAGCGCCTGAGGAGTGTTCTTTCCTTGAAGGCTTCCTCAACCGCCCACCTCCCGGTTTGGGCTACGATTCTGCGAACCCCCGCACCCACGGAACTCTCGGAAACTATTCGGAAGTAGCCTATGTCCCCGGTCGCGGAGACGTGCGTCCCCCCGCAAAGCTCGCGCGAAAAGTCCCCGCAAGATATCACCCTCACGGTGTCCCCGTATTTTTCCTCAAATATCGCTATCGCCCCGCTCCTTATCGCCTCCTCGTATGGAAGGACGCTTACCTCAACCGTCAGGTTCTCCCTTATCTTCTCGTTTACAAGCTCCTCAACCCTCTTTATATCTTCTTCCGTGAGGGGCGAAAAGTGCGTAAAGTCAAAGCGCAGATACTTGTCCGCCACTAAGGAGCCCGCCTGACGGACGTGCTCCCCGAGCAGGTTCCTCAGGGCGGAGTGGAGGAGGTGCGTCGCGGTGTGGTTGCGCATGATGTCCTCCCTGCGCTCGCGGTCTACGCGCGCGTGAACGATTTCGCCGACCTTCAGCGCACCTTTAAGGAGTTTGCCCTTGTGGACGATTACCCCCTCCGCGGGTCTTTGCGTGTCCTCAACCCGAAAGAGGGCTTTGTCGGTCTCTATTATCCCCGTGTCCCCTACCTGACCTCCTCCCTCGGGGTAGAAGGGTGTCTCCTCAAGGACGAGCTCCGCGCTTTGTCCCTCCTTTAGCTCCTCAACCGTTTCATCACCGCTCACGATGGCAACAAGGCGCGTCTCGTTTTCGGTCTTGTCGTATCCCACAAAGCGGGAGGTTTTACCCTCTTCCTTCAGCTTTGCGTAAACGGGTCTTACCTTCTTTGCGTCAAGTTTGAAGTGTTTGCGAGCCCTTTGTCTTTGCTCCTCAAGCTCGCACTCAAACCCCCGAAGGTCTATCTCAAGCCCTTTTTCCTTTGCTATCTCCTGTATGAGGTCAACGGGAAAGCCGAAGGTGTCGTATGCGGTAAAGACCTCCTTACCCGTAAGGGTCTTTCTTCCTTCATTTAAAGCTTTGTTTACGATTTCTTGTATGTATTCCATCCCCGCTTTTAGTGTTTTTATGAACCTCTCTTCCTCGCTCTTTACGATTCCCTTTACGAAATCCCTTGAGAGTTCAAGTTCGGGGTAGGGTTCCTTCATCAGCTCAACAACTAAATCAACCCCCTCGTGAAGGAAGGGTTTCTCTATCCCGAGCTTGTAGCCAAAGCGCATGGCGCGCCTGAGTATCCTCCTTATTACGTATCCCCTCCCCTCGTTTGAGGGTATAACCCCGTCGCTTATGGCGAAGGTTATAGCCCTCAGGTGGTCCGCTATCACCCGAAGGGCTACGTCGGTTTCCTCGCTTTCTCTGTATCGCTTCCCGGACACGCTTTGAGCGAACTCTATGAGGGGGAAGATGACGTCTATCTCAAAGTTTGAGTTTTTGTTCTGCAGGACGGAGGCTATGCGCTCAAGACCCATCCCCGTGTCAATGTTCGGGTGGGGAAGGGGTGTGAGGTTCCCGAGCTCGTCCCTGCTGAACTGCATAAATACGAGGTTCCATATCTCAAGATACCTCTCGTCTCCCTCAAACTCCTCCCCTCTGTCTATGTAAATCTCCGAGGAGGGACCGCAGGGTCCCGTGTCCCCCATCTGCCAAAAGTTGTCCTCCTCCCCGAGACGCCATATCCTGTCCTCGCTGAGCCCTATCTCGTCCCTCCATATCTTCAGGGCTTCCTCGTCGTCCTTGTATACGGAGACGTAAAGCTTTTCCTTAGGGAGTTTTAGAACCTCGGTGACGAACTCCCAAGCGAAGGCTATCGCTTCGCGCTTGAAGTAGTCCCCGAAGGAGAAGTTACCGAGCATCTCAAAGAAGGTGTGATGTCTTGAGGTGTAGCCTACTTGTTCCAGGTCGTTGTGCTTTCCCGAAACCCTGAGGCATTTTTGGCAGGAGGTAGCCCTCTTGTAGGGTCTTTTCTCAAGCCCTAAAAAGACGTTCTTGAAGGGAACCATGCCCGCGTTTACGAAAAGGAGTGTCGGGTCGTTTTCGGGCACGAGCGGTGCGGACTTTACGCGTGTGTGCCCCTTTTTCTCAAAGAATTCCAAAAAGAGCTCCCTTATCTGGTGCGTCGTCAAACTCATGACTACAAGTTTAAATTATAGGTTTTAATTTTTCCGTATCGTTATGAGGGATTTAATGACGCCTTCGGCGTGATTTTTCAACGGAAGGTTTTGAAATGGCTCCGGGGGAGGGACTCGAACCCCCAACCAGGTGGTTAACAGCCACCCGCTCTGCCGATTGAGCTACCCCGGATAGCCGATTTATTATTATATCTCCTCGCTTTTCAGAAGTCAATATCAAGCTCTTGCTCTTCGTCTTGGGACTCAAGGATTTCAGAGAGAGTGTCTTCTTTCTCCGTTTGGGAGGGTGCGAGCTCAAGGTTCTCAAACTTCGTATACTCCTTTATAAAGGCGAGTTTCACTACGTCCGTGGGTCCTTGCCTTTGTTTTGCTATGATGACCTCCGCTATGCCTTCCTCTTCGGGGCTCGGTCTCTTTTTGTAGTAGTCGGGTCTGTGCAAAAAGAGGATGAGGTCCGCGTCTTGCTCTATCTGACCGCTCTCGCGGAGGTCCGCGAGCTGGGGTCTTTTGTCGCTTCTTTTTTCAACCTCACGCGAGAGCTGTGCGAGAGCCATCACGGGTATGTGTAGCTCCTTTGCGAGGGCTTTTAGGTTCCTTGAAACCTCCGCGACTTCCTCTTGGCGTGAGCTTTTCCTCGCGGGCGGGCGGAGGAGCTGAAGGTAATCAACCGCTATAAACTCAACGTTCTTCTCCTTTCTGAGCTTTCTCGCCCTTATCCTGAGGTCTGTCGTTGAGAGGGCGGGTGTGTCGTCAAGGTATATCTCGTATCGTGAAAGCTCAAGCGCGCTCCCCTCAAGCCTTTTGAGCTCTTCCTCCGTTATGGTCCCGCTCCTTATCTTGAAGAGGGGAACCTCCGCGAGCATTGAGAGGAGTCTCATAACGAGCTGTTCCTTGCTCATCTCAAGTGAGAATATCGCCACGGGTTTTTGCTCTTCCTTCGCTATGTTCAGCGCAACCGAGAGCATAAAGGAGCTTTTACCCATACCGGGGCGCGCTGCGAGTATAATCAAGTCCCCGGGGTGGAAGCCCGTTGTCTTCATATCAAGCTCAATAAACCCGCTCGGCAGACCCGTTATGATGCGGTCCGAGTCTTTGAAGGTGTGTATGAGTCGGATGACCTCTTGGGCTACGTCCTTTACGTGGTAATACTGGGTTGACGTCGCGCTTTCCGCTATTGAGAATATCTTGCTTTGAGCCTCTTCTATGAGCGTGTGGAAGTCTTTGTTTTCTTTGGCTTTTTGTATGAGCTCCGCGCCGAGCTCTATGATTGCCCTCTTTGCGGAGTGCTCCTTTACTATCTTGCAGGCTTCCTCAAGCGTCTCGGGGGAGACCGCTTCCTCGTATAGTTCCTCTATCCACTCAATCGGTAGTCTGTCGGTGAGGTTCTTTTGTTTTATGTAGTTCTGCAGGATTACAAAATCCCACTTGTTCCCGTGTTGAGTCCAGAGCTGGACTATAACCCTGAAAAGGAGCCTGTGGTCCTCGTTGCAAAAGTCCTCCTCCCGAAGGATTTCAAGGACCGCGGGTATGTTGTCGGGGTCTTCAAGCATACTCCCGAGGACAGCCCTCTCCGCGGTTTCATCGCAGGGGAGTTTATCGTGCACGAGCATTATTTAAAATTTACTCCGCGAGGGCGATGAGTTCTATCTCCACTTGAGCCCCGAGCGGTAGCTCCTTCACGCCGACGGTGACGCGCGCGGGTTTTGGCTCCACCTCCCTAAAATACTCCTCGTATATCTCGTTCAGCTTCTGAAAGTTTTTAAGTTCCGTGAGGTATATAACGACACGGACGACGTTCTTTCGGGAAAGTCCCGCCTCTTTCAGTATTGCGTCCACGTTGCGGAATATCGTCCTCACTTGGTTTTCAAATCCTCGGACGAGTTCACCCCGAAGGGGTTCTATACCTATTTGTCCTGAAATAAATAAAAGGTTTCCCGCAAGAATGGCTTGGGAGTAGGGACCGACCGGGAGGGGTGCTTCCTTCGTTTTTATCTCCTTTATCATTTCTTGTCCTCCTCTATGCGCTCCTTGACGAAGTCTACGGCTTCATCAACGGGCAGGTCCCACTTTTCACCGGTATGCCTGCTCTGGATTTCTACCTTCCCTTCCTTTACCTTTTTCCCGACGACTACGCGGTAAGGGAAGCCTACGAGGTCAGCGTCCGCGAACTTGAAGCCCGCGCTTTCTTCCCTGTCGTCGTATATGACGTCTATGCCTTTTTCTTCAGCTTCAAGGTAGAGTTTTTCCGCTACTTGTTTTTGTTCTTCGTCCTTTGTGTTGAGGAGGATGATGTCAAGCTCAAAGGGTGCGACGGGTGTGGGCCACTTTATCCCTTTCTCGTCGTGATACTGTTCAACCAAAGCGGCGAGAACGCGCGATATACCTATTCCGTAGCAACCCATGACGATGGGTTTCTCTTTGCCGTCTTTGTCGGTGAAGTATGCCTTCATCGGCTCCGAATACCTCGTCCCCAGCAGGAATATATGACCGAGCTCAAGACCCCTCTTTACGCTCA
>JAADEK010000062.1 GCA_013153455.1 Aquificota bacterium | reverse complement strand
ACTCCGATATCTTCTCTATCTGTATCTCGGTGTAGGGCTGGCGGTGACCCTTCCACCTTCTGTAGTTTTTCTTCGGTCTGTATTTAAAGACTATGAGTTTCTTTCCCTTTCCGTGGGCGAGGATTTTTGCGACCACCTTTCCCTTGTTTAGCTCAACGCTCCCGTCGTCCTTTTTTATCATCAACGCGTCAAACTCAACCGTTTGACCGACCTCATACGGAAGCTTCTCAACCTTTAACTTCATACCTTCCTCTACCCTGTATTGTTTTCCTCCCGTCTTTATCACCGCATACATGGCTTTCCCTCCTTCAGGATATGATTTCCCATTTACCGCCCGCTTTTTCTATCTTCTCCTTTGCGGACTTTGAGAAGGCGTGAGCCTTTACCGTAAACCTCTTTGTGAGCTCACCGTCCCCGAGAATCTTTACCTTATCCTTCTCATCGCACAGTCCCCTGCTCGCAAGCAGGGCGGGCGTTATCTCCGTTCCCTCCTCAAAGAGTTTATCAAGAACACCCACGTTCACGGGTGTAAACTCCCTGCGACGGGGATTCCTAAAACCGCGCTTCGGTATACGCATGTATAGGGGTGTTTGCCCACCCTCAAAGTGAGGAGGGAGGTTCTTGTCGCCGGAGCGGGACTTTTGTCCCTTGTGTCCCCTGCCCGCGGTCTTACCGTGACCGGAGCCTATACCTCTTCCTACGCGCTTTCTCTCCCTTGTCGCTCCCCAGTGGGGTTGAAGGTCGTGAAGCTCCGCCATCTTTTACCTCCTTAAATCTCTACCTCTTTCCCTTCCCAGTTTATGTATCTCGTGTAGCCCTTCTTCTTCAGGAAATCCTCAAGGTCGGTTATACGGGAAAAGTAGTAAACACCTTCACCGTTGGTGTATACACCGTCCTTGTTTATTATCCTGCAGTATCCCTCTTCCGATAGGTCCCTCTCTACCTTCGGTATCTCACCGGAGAAGTCTATCCTGTAGGCTACGCCCACGAGCTTGAACGCTTTGTTTATGTTGCCCCAGACCATGGGGTTGTCTTGGAGTATCCTCTCCTGTCCGCGCTTTTTTAGTCCGAGGGACTTTACCGCTTGTATGTTCGCTTCGCTCTCTCCCGCAAGACCCCTCAGGAGCTTTACCTTTATCTTACTCATAGATACCCCTCCAAGGGTAGTAATGCTTTATGTTCATCTTCGGGAGGGCGTAGCGCCTGTAGCGCTTGAGAATTTCCTCAACGGGAAGCCCGCGCTCTTCTGCTATCTGTTCGGGTGTCTTTAGCTGGAGAAGGGCGTCAAAGACCGCCCTCACCACGTTATCGGGGTTCGTGCTCCCTATTATCTTCGTAAGGACGTCCGTGTATCCCGCGAGTTCAAATACGGGCTTTGCCGCACCGCCCGCGACGACACCCGTTCCGCGTCTTGCGGGAAGGACGATTATCTTCGTCGCGCCGAAGGTTCCTATGACGTCGTGAGGAACCGTCCCGTCAACAATCGGAACCCTTATTACGTTCTTCTTAGCCTTCTCTATACCCTTCGCTATGGCGAGCGTAACCTCCTTAGCTTTCCCGTGACCGAATCCCACGTGTCCGCGCCTGTCGCCTACAACAACGAGCGTGCTGAAAGAGAAACGCCTACCGCCCTTGGTTACGCGTGCGGTTCTGTTGGCGTATATGAGCCTCTCCTCAAGCGGAAGCTCGTGGAGTATCTCCTCTATCTTTTGCTTCTTTCTCCTGTCTTCTATCATCCTGTCTATGTCCTTACCGCCCATGATTACCTCCTAAAACTCCAAGCCCATCTCTCTGCACTTGTCCGCGAAGGCTTTTATTTTACCGTGATACTTAAAGCCCCCGCGGTCAAAGACAACCTTCTTTATACCCTTCTCAAGCGCCCTTTTCGCTATTATCTCCGCGACCACCTGAGCGTCCTTTATAGACTTTCCTCCCCTCTTTCCGGTTATCCTTTCAAACTCTGGGTCTAAGGTAGATGCGCTCACGAGCGTATGACCTATCGTGTCGTCTATTATCTGGGCGTAAAAGTGGTTTAGACTCCTGTAGACCGCAAGACGGGGACGCTCCGGTGTCCCGAAGACCTTTTTCCTTATCCTCTTGTGCCTGCGCAGGCGTTTTTCCCTTCTGGTTTTTAGCTTAGCCATGGCTCCCCTCCTTACTTCTTACCCGCCTGCTTTCCGGGCTTTAGCTTGAGCTGTTCGCCCTTATACCTTATACCTTTGCCCTTGTATGGGTCGGGTTTCCTGAAGCTCCTTATCTCCGCAGCGACCTGACCCACCCTCTGCTTGTCTATACCGAATATGTGTATTTCGTTCCCCTTTACCTCTATCTTCACATCGGGAGGTATCGGGTATATGTCGGGGTGAGACTTTCCGAGGTGAAGCTCAAGGACGTTGCCCTTCAGCTGTGCCCTGTATCCGAGCCCGTGTATCTCCAAAACTTCTGTCCAACCTTCCGTCACTCCCTTTATCATGTTCTTCACGAGCGCAGCCATCGTCCCGTGTATAGCTTTGTGAAAGCTCCTGTCCGTCGGTCTGTCAAGCTTTATCCACCTTTCTTGTTGGTTCACGGTTACCTTTATGTCGGGGTGGACGTTTAGCTCAAGCTTGCCTTTTGGTCCCTCAACCTTTATGACGTGGCTCTTTTCGTCGTAAGAGACCTTAACGTTTTCGGGGTATGGTATCGGTTTTTTCGCGAGTCTTGACATCTTCCCTCCTCCTTACCAGACGAAGGCGATAACCTCACCGCCCTTTCTTCTCTTTCTCGCCTCGTGGTCCGTCATCACGCCCGCGTCGGTTGAAACTATGGCTATACCGAGTCCCCTCTTTACGTATGGCATCGTCCTTACGCCCGCGTAAATCCTCTTTCCTCCCTTTGAGACGCGGACGATGTTCGTTATCGCGCTCCTCCTCTTCTTTGGGTCAAGGTATTTGAGGTAAATCTTGAGGGGGTATTGGGTCCCCTTGTTGTAGTCAAGGAGTTGCTGATAGTAGCGCTTCATCTTGGGGTTCGGTGAGCGCTCCGCGAGCTCCTTCATCTTCTTCAGCTCTTCCTCGTAGCGTTCACCCTTGAGCGCTTCCCAGTCCTTTATAAACCCTTCGCGCTTCAGAACGTCAAGTATCCTCTCCTTGAACTTTGAGGAGGGGACGTAGAGAAAGTCGTCCTTCCTCATTATCGCGTTCTTAATGGCGGAGAACATATCCGCTATCGGGTCAACGGAGCTCATACTTTACCTCCTCCGAGCCGGCAGTTGGGCAAAAGCCCCTTACCAGCTCGCCTTTCTTACTCCGGGCAGGTCGCCCCTGAGGGCGTGCTCACGGAAGCATATCCTGCACATGTTGAAATACCTTATGAACGCCCTCGGTCTTCCGCAAACGGGACATCTATTTTTTTTCCTGCTTTTCCACTTCGGGTAATACATAAGGTCTTTGGCTACCTTACACCTTCTCGGCATCCTTACCTCCTGAAACAAATCATTTTATCACATAGCCCTTATGGGCAGTCCGAGCAGTGAAAGAAGCCAGTAGGCTTCCTCGTCCGTCTTCGCGGTTGTGTTTATTATTATGTCCATCCCCCTTATGCGGTCTACCTTGTCGTAGTCTATCTCCGGAAAGACTATTTGCTCCGAAAGACCGAAGGCGTAATTACCCCTTCCGTCAAAGGAACGGGGACTGAGTCCCTTGAAGTCCTTTACCCTCGGGAGTGCTACCGATATCACTTTATCAAGGAAGTCCCACATACGCTCCTTACGGAGCGTGACCTTACACCCTATTGGCATACCCTTCCTGAGCTTAAATCCCGCTTCGGACTTCCTCGCTCGCGTGATTACGGGCTGTTGCCCGGTTATAGCCCTGAGGTCTTCCACCGCCCTTTCCAGTTGTTTTATATCCTGAACCGCTTCACCCACACCCATGTTGACGACTATCTTCTCAAGGCGGGGCACCTGCATGGGGTTTTTATACTGGAACTTCTGGACGAGCTTCGGAACGACGTCCTCCTTATACTTTTTGTAAAGACGGGGGACGTATTTCGTAGCGGTCTCGCTCATATCAGCCTCCCTTTATAACCTTCTCGCTCACGAGGTCTATATTCTCTCCGCACTTCTTACAGTAGCGATACTTCCTCCTTACACCCTCTTCCTCAACGATACGAAAGCCCACTTTCGTGGGCTTGTTGCAGTTAGGGCAAAGGAGCATTACGTTGCTTATGTCTATGGGTCCTTCAACCTCTATTATCCCGCCTTCCCTGACGCCCTCTATGGGCTTTACGTGCTTCTTTATGAGTCTGACGCCTTCAACGACCACAAAGTGCCTCACGTAAACGGGCTCTCCCTTTTTGTTCCTGCGCTTTACCCTTTCGTATACCCTCAGGACCTTCCCTTGTTTCCCTTTTTCCTTTCCCCGAACCACTACTACGGTGTCTCCCTTCTTTATCTTTGCCGCCATCAGACCACCTCCGGTGCGAGTGAAGCTATCTTCGTGTAGCCTTTGTTCCTTACCTCTCTCGCGATGGGACCGAGAACCCGCGTCCCGAGGGGTTCACCGTATTGGTTCAGTAAAACGCAAGCGTTGTCGTCAAACTTTATATAACTCCCGTCGGGTCTCCTTACTTCCTTTGCGGTTCTGACGATTATAGCCCTGTATATCTTTCCCTTCTTTGCGTTCCCTTGAGGCAGGGCTTCTTTTACGGTTACCGTAACGACGTCCCCGAGGGTTGCGTATTTCCTCGGGGCGTAGGGTATACCTATTACCTGAACCCTCTTTGCGCCCGAGTTGTCCGCAACGTTTAAGTAAGTTTGCCTCTGTATCATGGCTTATCACCTCTCTTTGATGAGTAAGGCAAATTAGTATTATACCACAAATAGATTAATTTAGGGCGTTTTTGTCAGGTTGCAAATACCCCCCTCGCGAGGCGTATCCCCTCCCCTTTCCCGAGTATAAAGTTAACCATAAACTCAAGGTTTTGGGAGAGGTCCGTAAAGTAAAGCTCAAGGCTTGAGGAGCCTTCGTCCCGAACGAAGGAAGAAAGGGAAAGCGCAAGGGCTTCCGAGGAATCTACGACGTTAACACCCCTAAGGAAGTTCTCTATCTCCTTTTTAAGGAGGGGGTAGTGTGTGCAACCGAGGATGAGCGTGTCTATCTTTCCTTTTAGCTCCGAGAGGTAATGCTCAACCACGGAGCGGGTTATATCACCCTCAACGAGTCCCTCCTCAACGAGCGGAACAAAGAGGGGACACGCTTTTGTAAAGACGCGAACGCCCGCGGACGAGAGCTTTCTCTGATACGCACCGCTCCTTATCGTCGCGCTCGTTCCTATCACACCGACGTTCCCGCTCTTTGTGAGCCTGAGGGCTTCTTTTACCCCCGGTTCTATAACACCGAAAACGGGTATGCTCAGCTCCTTTCTAAGGACGTCAAGCGCGTGGGCGCTTGCGGTGTTGCAGGCAACTATAAGGAGGTCAACCTCTTTTGAGACTAAAAACTCCGCGCACTCAAGCGTAAACCTCACTATGGTGCTTTTTGACCTTATACCGTAGGGGACGCGCGCGGTGTCCCCGAGGTATACGATATCCGCCCTCGGGTATCTTCTCCTTACCGCCTTGAGGACCGTAAGCCCCCCCACACCGCTGTCAAAAATCCCTATTTTCATAGAGAAAATTTTAGCCTGTTAAAATTAACCTAAAAGCTCACAACGGGAGTGCACGATGAACGTCCACGACACGGTAATCATAGAGGGAAACGTTGAGATTCCCGAAGACGTTGAGATAGGACCCTTTACGGTTATAAAAGGAAACGTAAAGATAGGAAAGGGGACGAAGATAGGAAGCAGGGTGAGTATAAAGGGAAACGTCACCATAGGCGAGGAGTGCAAAATCTTTGACGGGGCGGTCATAGGTGAGGAGCCCCAGCACCTCCGCTACAAGGGTGAGGAGACATCGGTTGAGATAGGAAACAGGGTGATTATTCGTGAGTATGTGACGATTCACCGCGGGACGAGTCTTGATAAGGGGAAAACCGTTGTCGGGGACGAGGTTATGCTGATGGCTTACTCGCACGTTGCACACGATTGCGTCGTGGGAAAGGGTGTGATAATGGCGAACTGCGCGACGCTCGGGGGACACGTTGAGGTCGGTCAATACGCCTTCATAGGGGGTCTTTCCGCGGTTCACCAGTGGGCTCGCGTCGGCGCCTACGCCATGGTTGGAGGACTTTCGGGTGTTTCGCTGGACATACCGCCCTTTACGGTTGCTTCCGGTCAGCACGCGAAGCTCTACGGTATAAACACGATAGGTCTAAAGCGGAGGAACTTCCCCAAGGAGGTCATAAACGCCCTTTCAAGGGCATACAGGATTATCTTCAGAAGCTCGCTCCCCCGTCAGGAAGCGCTTAAGAAAGTCCTTGAGGAACTCGGTCAATACGAAGAGGTAAGGCTTTTAGTTGAGTTTATAAAAAGTTCAAAAAGAGGGGTGGCACGCCACCACAGGGACTGATAAGATTAAACCGATGAGAGCTATCGTCCTCGCTGCGGGTCTCGGGACCCGCTTCAGGAGCGAAAAACCGAAGGTTCTTCACGAGATTCTCGGAAAGCCTATGCTTTGGTATGTTATTACGAACGTCAGAAACGGGAAGATAGACGAGATAGCGCTCGTTGTGGGACACAAGGCGCAGGAGGTAATGGAAGCCTTTAAGGATGAAAATCTAAAGTTCTTTATACAGAAGAACCCGAAGGGCGGGACCGCGGACGCGGTTCTTTCCGCTAAGGACTTCTTTGCGAGTTACGACGGATACGTCCTCATCATAAACGGGGATAGCCCTCTCGTGAGCGGTGAGACTATAAGGAATATGCAACAGTTTATTTACATGGTAAAGGCATACGAGGGGGTAAAGTTGGGTGGTGTTGTCCTTACCGCTCACCTGCCGGACCCTACGGGCTACGGTAGGGTTCTAAAAGAGCCCGGGACGGACAGGGTTCTGAGGATAGTTGAGGAAAAGGACGCGAGCGCGGAGGAAAAGAGGATAACCGAGGTAAACGCGGGGGTATACATCTTTTACGCTCCTTGGCTCCTTGAGGCTCTATACAGTATAAAGCCGAGTCGGGCTACGGGTGAGCTTTACCTTACGGACGTCGTTGAGTATATGAGTAAAAAGGGGTATGAGGTTCGCTCCTTTATGGCTCGGGAGCCTTCCGAGGTCATAGGTGTAAACACACGCTGGGAGCTCGCTATAGCGGAAAACCTCATAAAGTTGAAGCTAATAAAGTTCTGGACGGACAGGGGCGTCACGGTTCACTTTCCCGAGACGGTATGGATAGAGCCCGATGTATCGCTTGAGAACGACGTTGAGATTTTTCCCGGAGCGCAACTGAAGGGAAAAACAAAGGTAGGGAAGGGTAGCGTTATAGGGAGCGGGAGCGTTATCGTTGACTCAACGATAGGCAGGAACGTCCGCATAGGTGAGTATACGGTTGTTGAGCGTTCCCGGGTTGAGGACGGGGCGGTTCTCGGTCCCTTTGCGCGCATTCGGGACGGGGCGCACGTAAGGAGCGGTGCTCACATTGGGAACTTCGTTGAGGTGAAAAAGAGCGTAATCGGGGAGGATGTGAGGGCGAAGCACTTGGCATACATAGGGGACGCTACGCTCGGGAAGGGTGTTAACGTCGGGGCGGGTGTGGTCTTTGCGAACTACGACGGGAAGAGGAAGCACGAGAGCTTTGTGGGTGAGCGCGCTTTTCTCGGGAGCAATTCGTTAATCGTTGCGCCCGTAAAGATAGGGAGCTTTTCCTTCATCGCGGGAGGGTCGGTCGTGAACAAGGACGTCCCCGATTACGCGTTTGTTATATCAAGACCCGAGTTGAGGATAATCCCCGAAAAGGGGAAAAAGTTCCTTGACAAATAATCTGGTTCCGTTAAAATAAAATTTGCCTCTGATGTGAGAGGGGGCACGAAGGGAGAGAAAGGGTGAGAAACTCCCTCCCTCCCCCTCCCTCCCCCTATGCTTTTTTGGCGCCCCGCCCGGGGCGCCCTTTGTAAAATGATGGACGTCCAAAGCAGGGTCTCTTTTATCGTCCTTATAATCCTCAGCGCTTACCTCCTGAAGCGAATCGGTGTCTTTTCCGACCGCGACGCAAAACCTTTTATAAACTTCGTTATATACTTCGCCTTGCCCTCTACGGTTTTGGTAAACCTTCGTTTCGTTGAGCTTGGAAGTGAGGTTTTCCTCGTTGTTCTCCTCGCTTGGTTTTCAGTAATTTTCTCGCTCCTGTGTGCGTTCTTTCTCGGGAGGCTTTCGGGGCTTGAGGGGGGTTCTTTTAGGGCTTTTTTGCTCGTTTCTTCGTTCGGGAATACCGCTTTTTTGGGCTACCCGTTTGTTTACGCGCTTGAGGGGAAGGAGGGGCTCGCATACGCGATAATCTACGACCAGCTTGGGTCTTTCCTTCTCGTTATAACGCTCGGACTCTTCATAGCGGTCGGGAGGCTTGAGCTGAGAAGTGTAATTACATTTCCTCCCTTTTTGGCGCTCGTGCTTTCGCTTTTACTTCACGGCTACAGGTTTCCTAAATTCCTTGAGGATTTTCTTTTAGTGGTTTCCTCCTCGCTCATACCGGTTATACTCTTTTCGCTCGGGCTTCGGGTTGATATGAGCGGTTTGAGGGTAAGAAGGGATGTCGTCCTTGCTCTTTTTGTGAAGATGTTTCTCTCACCGCTTGCGGTTTTATTTCTTTTGAAGCTTTTGGGGCTTTCGGGGGGTGTATACAGGGTCGTTTTGATTGAGAGCGCCATGCCTCCTATGGTCTTTTCGGGGGTTCTTGCGGTTCGCTACGGGCTTGACGAAAAGCTCGCCTTTTCCGCAATCGTCCTCGGGATACCCGTGAGCTTCCTGAGCGTTCCCTTTTTTGCGAAATTTGTTTAAAATCAGACCTTGACATATAGTAAATTTCAATAAAAGTTTAAGCCTATGGACTGGGGGCAGGTATTGACGATTATTTTCGGCATTGCGGGTTTTATGTCTATTTTTATGTTGTTGATTAACCGACAGATTGAGATGGTAAACAAGAGAATAGACAGCGTAGAAAAGAGAATTGACGACCTCAGGCAGGACATGGACAGAAGGTTCACCGCTATAGAAGAAGACCTCAGAGAAATCCGTCAGCTTCTTTATAAAGTTTTGGGAGTAGAGAGTAAGGGAGGATGATTAAAACAGAATTATAGGCAAGGAGGTGAGAGATGAAGGTAGTGCTCGGCTTGGCGCTGATTGGGTTGGGCTTTTCCGCGGTGGTGGAAGAAGTTCCCTGCTATAGGTATGCTTGCAGGTATGAAAGAACGACAGTTGCAAAGTGGGCAATAAACCCTGTCCCGGTGTGGTATACGAACGACCTGACACCCGAACAGTTAGAGGTTTTAAAGCTCGCTCTCAAGCATTGGGAGACAATATCGGGGATACAGTTTGAGCCAAGAGAGCTTCCATACAGCTCAAGGGAGGCGATAGAAGGAGACAACGGGCTGTGTTTTTTTAGGTATGAAGTGATAAAAGACAGGGTGGGGATACTGTATAGCGTCCTGCGGAGCGACATCTCTCAAAACTGTTTTTCAAGCAACGAAAATGAGGCGGGATATAGCGCGGGCTTTAGTCCTGACTGGGAACAAGCGGAAGTTTTCATCCGCCACGAATACGGAGAGAGCTTTTTCACGGTCGTTCACGAAATCGGGCATGCGATAGGGCTATCTCATCCCTTTTCGTGGGGAGAGCCGGAGACGAGGTCCGTAATGCAATGGATGGCGAACTTAAAGGTTGCGGGGTCCGTTTCGGACATAGATGTGGTTCAATACCTATACGGAACACCGCAAGAAGGGGCAGGAGAGCTAACGGTCTTCAGACCGTGGGAAGGATACATAAAGGCGGGAAAGTGGGGCTATACGCACGTTTGGTGCGTTGTCGGGGGACTTTCCCCATTTAGCTTTTACTCGCCCGACTGCACCCTCCGAAGGGTTCAGGAGTCCGAGCTTTGCTTTGAGCTGTATAAGGGAGAGACGGGAGGAAACTGCACCGTAGAGGTTTATTCCGCGGACGGGCAGAGCAAGGTATACAGCCTTTACACCGATGCGCCCGAGACTTTGGTTTTCAGCGCGCCGGTTGAAAACACCGAACCCGTTTCGGACACGGGAGGAGGCTCAGGTGGGGGTTGCACGACGGGCTTTTGGGAGGGAGCTTGGCTTGCGGGACTTGTTTTGCTTTTGAGAAAACTGAGGAGGAAATAATTAGGAACGCTCCGCGCTTCCTTCTTTAGAATTTTTGAAGGGTCTAAAGTCGTAGTTTGCCCTTAGGTAGTCTGGAAAGGGAAGAGGGGACTTTTCAACCCACTTCCAGTAGTCCTCCCTTCCGTATTTATCAACTACGTATTTCAAAAATTCGTAAAACTCTTTGTCTTCTTCTGTGAAATTAAAGGCATTCTCAAGCACGTAAGTCGCTACCGCTAAGCTGAATTTGAACCTTTCTTCCTCTATTTCCTGCCCCATTTCCTTTGCCAAAAGCCACAAGAAGGGTTCAAATCTCTTTTTCCTTTCCTTTTCATATCCCTCAACGAGGTTTTGAGCCCTTGCGAAAAGTTTTCTCAAACTTTCTTCTGTAAGCACTTTCAAAATCCTCCCAAGCCCACTTAAATTTTCGCCTATCTCCTACCCAATGTTCGGAAGCTTCAAAATAAAGTTTTTTAAGTTTTTCAAAATCTATCTCCTTAATCAGGTCAGATTCCAAAATATCGCTTATATCCTTATCAAGACCCCTGCTTATCTTTGAGATTGCAAGGTCGTAAGGGGACAACGCAAAGACATGAACCTTTCCAATTTCCCACAGAGGCTGAAGTCTTTCTTCGTAGTCGGGATGAAGGTTTAAAAAACCTTCCGCCACGAGCTGAAACCCCTTCCTCGCCAGTATATCCCCCAACCCGCCTATGTATGGTCTTACAACAACGTCTATGTCGCGAGTTGAACGCTTCAAGTTATACTTAAGCATAAGAGAAGCGCTTCCCACAAGTATAAGGTAAACGTCGGAAGGCAGGTCGTATTTATTCAGCTCTTGAAGAACTTCCTTAAGTCTTTTCTCTACCTCCTCCTTATTTAGGAACATTCCTTAACGTTGAGAGCCTCAAGCCTGTTCGGAGCGCTTCCGCTTTAGCTTTTCCTTCGCGTAGTTCATGAGACCTCCCGCCTTCAGGATGTCTTGTAGCTCCTTTGGGAAGGGGGTGACTTTATACTCTTTTCCCGTTCTCAGATTCCTCACGACACCCTTTTGGAGGTCTACCTCTATCTCGTCCCCGTGCTCTATCTCGTCAACCGCTTCGGGAGCTTCAACTATCGGTAAACCTATGTTTATAGCGTTTCTGAAAAATATTCGGGCAAAGGACTTGGCTATCACAACCGGGACGCCCGCGTATTTTATCGCTATGGGAGCGTGTTCGCGTGAAGAACCCGAACCGAAGTTCCTTCCCGCTACGATGATGTCCCCCTCCTTGTGTTCCTTTGCAAACTCGGGGTGCTCGCTGTCCTCCATAACGTGCTTTGCAAGCTCGTAAGGGTCCGAGGTGTTTAGGTATCTCGCGGGGATTATTTGGTCTGTGTCTACGTTGTCGCCGAACTTCCAAACCTTCCCTCTGAACTTCATAATATCTATATTACGGGATTTTTCACCCTTCGGAGGTAAGGTATGAAAACATTATCAATAGATGACATAAAGGAAAAAGTCCTTCGCTCGGAGCGCATAAGCGCGGAGGAAGCCCTTCGTCTTTGGGAGGAAACGGATTTCGTTGAGTTGGGTCTCCTCGCGGACGCGGTGAGGCGCAGACTCCACCCCGATAACATCGTCACCTTCGTCGTTGACAGGAACGTAAACTACACGAACGTGTGCGTAGCGGGATGCAAGTTCTGCGCCTTTTACAGGAAGAAGTCCGACGCGGACGCTTACGTCCTCAGCGTTGATGAGATACTCAAAAAGGTTGAGGAGCTCGTCTCTTGGGGAGGAACAACCCTCCTGATGCAGGGAGGTATAAACCCCGAGCTTCCCCTCTCCTTTTACGAGGAACTCCTTTCGCGCATACGTGAGCGCTTTCCGCAGGTTCAGATTCATTCATTCTCCGCTCCGGAAATCGTTTACTTGGCAAAGAAGGAAAAGCTTTCCGTTAGGGAAGTCCTTGAGAGGCTAAAAAAAGCGGGGCTTATGTCCCTTCCGGGAGGAGGTGCGGAGATTCTCTCTGAGGAGATAAGGAAACGGATAAGTCCGGGCAAGTGTTCCGCGGACGAGTGGGAAGAGGTTCACAGAACAGCGCACGAGCTCGGTATGAGGACGACCGCGACGATGATGTTCGGGCACGTTGAGAGTATTGAGCACGTAATAGAGCACCTTGAGCGCGTTCGCAGGATTCAGGACGATACGGGCGGTTTTACCGCCTTCATACCTTGGACTTTCAAGAAGGGAAACACCGAGCTTGACTTCGTTGAGGAGGCATCATCACCCCATTACCTGAAGGTTCTCGCCCTTTCACGCGTATACCTTGACAACGTAAAGAACATACAGTCCTCACACGTGACCCAGACGATGCAAATAGGGACGGTCGGGCTTTACTTCGGTGCCAACGACCTCGGGAGCGTGATGATAGAGGAAAACGTGATATCCTCAACGAGCTACAAGGTGAGCATACCGAAGGTTGAGGACATGGTAAGGGCTATAAAGAAGGCGGGCTTTATACCAGCCCAGAGGGACACCTACTACAACATTATCAAGATTTTTAATTGAGGTTTACTTAAACAATTTTAGGCTTATCTTGATAGGTAGAGCGAAAAGAGGAGGTGGTGTCATGCCGAGAAGAGCGCTCGCTTGGACAGCGGAAGTTCTCAAACGTCTCCACGGTGTTGATTTCCCGATAACGAAGGAAGTCCTAAAGGAAAGACTCGCGGGTATGCACATCAAGGGTGTCCCCGTTGAGAAGGTCATTGAGGAGATAGAGGTTGACACCTTCAACTCCCCGAGCGAAGTCCTTCACTACCTCGCGGAAGCGGTTAAGAAGCTTGAGGAAAGGGGTGAGATAGTAGAGCAAACCCACAAGGGTATAAGGTGGGCTGCGGAGGTTCTTAAGCGTCTTCACGGTGTTCACTTCCCCGTTGACAAGGCAACGCTCAAGGAAAAGCTCGCGGGTCTCTATTGGAGGGGCATACCCATAGAGAAGGTCATAGACGCTATGGACGTTGACAAGGTAAACTCACCCGCGGAACTGCTTCACCACCTCGCGGAGGCTGCGAGGAAGCTTGAGGAAAGCGGTCAGGTAGCCTGAGGACGCTTGTAGAGCGCAAATATATCGTCCCCTATCCTCTCAAGCCTGCGGAGCTTTAGCTCCAAAAGCTCGGACACGTCCCCCGGCTTTCTGCCCCCTACACTCAAACCCTCCCCCATTAGCTTCGGCGCGGTAAATACACATACCCTGTCAAAGATACCCTCTTTAAGAAAGTGCGAAAGCGTCCTCGCCCCCCCCTCAACCAAGAGATGCATGATTTCCTTCTCGTAAAGAACTTTAAGGATATTCTTGACCGACAGGTCATCAAGGACGAAGACCTCAACGCCGAGCTTCTCAAGCTCTTTTTTCTTCTTTCCCCCTTCCTTCGTGATTACCCACGTGGGCGCCTCCTTGTTTCTTACGAGTTTGGCGTCAAGGGGTATGCGGAGGGAGGGGTCAATGACTATGCGAACGGGCTGGCGTTCGCTCGGAACGAGCCTTACCGTAAGAAGTGGGTCGTCCCGTATGACTGTGTTCACACCGACGAGAACCGCGCTCGCCTCGCGCCTCAGCTCGTGCGCTCTTTTCCTGCTTTCGGGGGAGGTGAGCCACTTACTGCTTCCCGAAAGCGTGGCGAGCTTTCCGTCCGCGCTTTGCGCCCACTTTAGCGTAACGTAGGGTCTTTTTTGGGTTATGTATGTAAAAAAATCCTCGTTCAGCTCCTTTGCTTCCTCCTCAAGGACGCCCACCTCTACCTCTATACCGCTCTCCTTTAGTTTCTTTATACCTTTTCCGGAGACGAGGGGGTTCGGGTCGGTTGTCGCCACGACTACGCGCGAGATTCCGGAGCGTATTATGAGGTCCGTGCAGGGGGGTGTCCTTCCCCAGTGCGAGCAGGGTTCAAGCGTGACGTAAAGCGTCGCTCCCCGAGCCTTTTGTCCCGCGCGCTCTATCGCGACGACCTCCGCGTGAGGACTTCCCGCCCTTTCGTGAACCCCCTCCGATACGACCTTACCCTCCTTTACCACTATCGCGCCGACGGTCGGGTTCGGGTGCGTGTAGCCCTTCCTGCTTTTTGCGAGCTCAAGCGCCCTTTTCATAAACTCCTCGTCCCTCATCCGAGAACCCTCATAGCTTCCTGAACGTCCCTTTTTATCTGTGATATAAGCTCGTCCTTGTCTTTGAACCTTCTTTCCTCCCGGAGGAACTTCACGAACTCAACCTTTATCTTTTTGCCCCTCAGGTCGCCCGAAAAGCCGGGTATGTGAACCTCAAGAACCTTCTTCTCCCCTCCGAAGGTGGGGCGCCTCCCGTAGTTCGCGACCGCTTTGTATTTGTCATCAACGACGACCGCGTATACGCCCTCCTTCAGACATAGGTTCTCCGTGTTCGCGAGGTTTGCGGTAGGAAAACCGAGCCCGCTTCCCCTGCCTTCTCCCTTCACAACCTTCCTCTTTATCCAGTAGGGGTGTCCGAGAAAGGTTTTCGCTTCCTCTATCCTGCCCTCCTTGAGGAGGCGACGGATGAGCGTTGAGCTCACGACCGTTCCGTTCACACGATAGGGAGGGGCAAGCTCAACCTCAAACCCGAGTTCCTTTCCCATCTCCTTCGCGAGCTCTATCTCACCCTCACGCTTGTAGCCGTAGCGCCAGTCGTATCCGACGAGCAGGTATTCACACCCGAGTCTTTCCTTTAGGATGTCTTTTAAAAATACCTTCGCCCGCAAGCGGGCGAAGGTCGTATCAAATTTTATAAAACATAAGTAGTCTACTCCGAGCTCCTCAAAGAGTTCTATCTTCTCGCTTATGTCCGAAAGCTCGCACGGAAGGAGCTGTGGAGCTAAGACCTTCAGGGGGTGGGGGCAGAAGGTGAGGACGAGGCTCTTTAGGTTTCTTTCCTTCGCTTTTCGCTTTATTTTCTCTACGAGGAACTTGTGCCCGAGGTGAACGCCGTCAAAGTTCCCGACGACGACCGCGGTTCGCTCGTTCAGTCTGTCAACGAGGGGGAGGCTCTCTTCTTCGCAGGGGGAGGAGTTCAGGTCAAGGAGGAAGGCTTTCATCCGGGTGGCCAGCTCATGGTCCGACCGCCTATCAGATGCAGGTGCAGGTGAAAGACGGTCTGTCCCGCGTCTTTGCCTACGTTGAAGACGAGTCTGTAGCCTTTGTTCATGTTTTCGTCGGGGGCTACCCCGAGCTCGTTAGCTATTTGTTTCGCGACGAGGAACATATGCCCCACGAGCTGTTCGTCTTCGGGTGTGAGGTGGTGGACGCTCGGGATGTGCTTCTTTGGGACTATGAGGACGTGAACGGGTGCGACGGGGTTTATGTCGTGAAAGGCGTATACTTGCTCGTCCTCGTATACCTTCTTTGAGGGTAGCTCTCCCCTTATTATCTTGCAAAAGATGCAGTCCTTGTCGTGCATATAATTTATTTTAGCGGTCAGGAGATGAAGGAGGTGGCGGTATGAGGAACGTAGTCTTAACGGTCACCGCCCTCGTGGCGGGCGCGATGATACTCAAGTCCTGCGGTGAGCCCTACAGCGGTGCAGCGGAGACGGTTGAGGAGTTTATGGAGGAGGTTATGGAAGGCGACGGGATGGACGCGGTTCAATACCTCCACCCGAGCTACCGCGACGAGCTCGCTAAGAACCTCCGCCTGCCCGTTCAGTTCACCGAGCTGAGACCGACCGAGCTTCTTGCGTGCGCTCTTAGCACGATGGGCGCGGGGATAGACGACGTTGATATAAAGAAGGTGAAGCTCGCGGGTGAGGACGTGGCTAAGGTGGTCGTCAGCGTTGAGGACAAGGAGGGGCTTGAGAAGCTCTTTTCCTTCCTCGTCGTTAAGGAAGGGGACAGGTGGTATATAGCGAAGATTGAGAACTACGCCCCGAAGGTTAGCTCTTGAGGATACTCATCTGGCAAACCGCATACCCGGGGGACGTTGTCCTCTCCACCCCCCTTATCCTTTCCCTGAGGGAGAGTTTCCCGTCCGCTCACTTGGCTTTTGTCGGGCGCCCGTTTATATCGGAGCTTCTTCGGGGCTCCGGTGTTGAGCTAATACCCTTCTCAAAGGGTTTCCTTGAGAGCTTCAAGATTAGGGAGAGGATAAGGGGATACGATATCGTGATATCCCCCCACCGCTCCGCAAGGAGCGCTCTTATTTTGTATTTTTCGGGTATACCGGTGAGGGTGGGCTTCTCAAACGCGGAGCTTTCCTTCCTTTATACCCACAGGGTGGAGCACAGGTGGGGTGTTCACGAGGTTGAGAGGAACCTCTCCCTCCTTGAGCCCTTGGGGGCAAAGAAGCTCGTAAGAAAGACGAAGCTCTGGCTCAAGGAGGAGGAAAGGGAGGAGATACTCTCTCGGTTTTCTCTACTCGGACGCACCTACGTAGTTTTTGCTCCCTTTTCTAACTTTCCTCTCAAGGAGTGGTCTCCGAAGAACTGGGCGAAGCTTATAGACGGGATTGGGCTTGAGGTTGTCCTCGTCGGGACGCAAAAAGACAAGGAAAAGGCTCAAGAGATTCGCTCCCTCTCAAGGAGGGGCTTTCTTGACCTCACGGGAAGGACCACGCTCCGCGAGCTTATGGGGATAATAGCGGGGGCGAGGTTCGTTGTGGCGAACGATTCCGCGCCCGTTCACATAGCAAACGCCCTCGGTGTTGGTGCGCTCAGCGTATACACCGCGACATCACCCCTTTACGGTTTTTACCCCCTTTTTGGGGGTTACGTTGAGAACCCCTCCCCCTGCTCACCTTGCTCTCCCAACCCAAAGAGGTGTAAAACCGGAACGAGGGAGTGCGTCTCAGTTCCCTCCCCCGAGGACGTTCTGGGCGCGCTTGAGAAGTTCCTCGGTGCTGACGCTCTCGGCGCTTGAGTGAGCCTTTTCGTATGCGAAGAGCTTTCCGTCCCTTTCCACGAGCTTTACATTTTTTATGTCCTTCCACCGTTTTGTGTCCTTCGTCTTTACGTATACCTCCTTCAGCTTCCCGGGGTATACGCTCTTTCTCTCAAGGAAGAACTTCGGGTCTTTCAGGAGTTGAACGAGGTGGTCGCAGGAGTCAAAGAAGTAGGTGTAATCGCCTATCTTCGCGGTGCATATATCGTCGTCCCTCAGGATGAGGACGTTGCATACGGGGCATCTCGCACCGGGCGGAGGGCTGAAACTTTTAGTCCTTTCGGGATTCTTGACCACGTAAAGTATCAGAAGGGAAAGGAGGGTAAAGGTCAGAAGGAGGTTCGCGCTCACGATGAGCGCAAAGTGTTCTCTGAACGCGAGCGCCCCCACGCTCACACCCACGCTCAGGGCGACGAGAAGAACGGTGAGGACCACATACCTTAACTTGTATCCCTTCATCGCGAGGAATATGCTGAGGACTATCGCGAGAGCCTCAAGGAAGCGCGTAAGAACGATGACGAGCGCAAGCTCGTAGTCCTCAAACCTCAACATAAGTTTAGGTTATATTATCTCCCGAAAGAGCGCCCTGAGGCTCGTTATAACCCCTCCCTGACCCAGAAGTGTCCTGAGTCTTGAGAGCTTTTCCTTTATCTCCCCTTCCCTCCTCGTTACGTCCTCAAGTGCCCTGAGGAGGTCGTCGGGCTTAGGTTGCAAAAGCTCGGGAACCACGCGCTCCGAGAGGAGTATGTTCACGAGGCTTACGTGGGGAACCTTTACGAGTTTTTTTCCTATAAAGTATGTAAGACCGCTCACGCGGTAAAAAACGACGTGCGGATGGTTTGCGAGACCCGCCTCAAGCGATGCGCTCCCGGACGCTATGAGCGAGCGGGGGGTGTGGTAAAAGACGTCGTAAGACGCGCCTTCGTATGTGAGGATGTGAGCCCTCAGGTGGTCTTCTATACCGCGCGCGAGCTCGGGAAACGTGGGAACGACGGGCTCAAGCTCAACGAGGCGGGAAAGCGCACGTGAAAGGAGGGGGAGGTGTTTCTTTAATTCCGTTTTTCTGCTTCCGGGAAGAACGCCGATAGGCGTCTTTTTGAACCTTTTTAAGAATTCTTCCTTTTTTGTTTTCGGTTTTACGAGGTCAACGAGTGGGTGTCCGAGGTAGTGAACGCGTGCGCGAAACGGTTTGAAGAGTTTTCTCTCAAAGGGGAGTATCACGATTACGTGGTCCGCGAGCTCACCGATAACGCGCGCCCGTCCCGGTTTCCAAGCCCAGACCTGAGGAGGGATGAAATAAATAATCTTCTTTACGCCGAGTTTTCTCGCGTCCTTGAGGAGGCGCAAGTTGAGCGCGGGTGCGTCGCAGAGTATAAGCGTGTCGGTGTTCTTTAGTTCTTTTAGGAGTTTTCTGTAGACCTGTAGGGCTTTCGGGAGCTTTGTGAGGGCTTCCGTTATGCCCACGGAGGAGATATCCGTATACGACGCCACGCTGTGGATTGGGAGTTTTGAGAGCTTCTCGTCGGTGAGGGCGTATATATCAAAGTCTTCAAAGCCTTCGGAGAATATAGCGCTTACGTAGTTTGAAGCGGACCTGTCCGCGAGGGATATGAGGAGCTTCTTCACCGCTTTCGTTCTTCGTTTATGCGCTCTGTTATCATGTCAATTATCTCCTCGTATATCGTCTTTACCTCGTGGGCTTTGCTTATGAGTTCCGGGTTTCCGCTCTCGTCCGCCCTCTTGACGTATGGCATTATCTCGTTCTGGAGTTGTTGTTTGTATTCAAAGAGGTCGTATTTTAGTTCCTCGGGAGAAAGCTCGTCCACGATTGCGGAGTATTCCATCTTCCTGAGCTTTGCGGAGATAAGGAGGTTCTGGAGTTCCATCCGCAAGTTCCCTTTATCCTTTCCCGCCTTTCTCGGGTCCGCGGGCATGGTTCAATAATATACACCTAAATTATTCTTTCGTGATGATTAGGGCTCTATACGTCCACATACCCTTTTGCTCAAGTAAGTGTCCCTATTGCGACTTTATGTCCGTAGAGGGAACACACCTAAAGGGTGTATACCTTCGGGCTCTTGAGAGGGAGATGGAGCTATACAGGGAGCTACCCGCGAAGATAAGGAGCGTATACTTCGGGGGAGGGACGCCTTCCCTCCTTGACCCGAAAGAGATAGAGAGGCTCATCTCGCGCGTTTACGAGATATTTCCCGTAGAGAAGGAGGTTGAGATTACGGTTGAGTGCAATCCCGAGGACTACAAAAAGGAGGACTACGAGAGACTGCTTGACGCGGGTGTGAACCGCGTTAGCTTGGGTGTTCAGAGTTTCTCCGAGAAGGGTCTGAGGGCGCTCGGGAGGAAACACTCAAGGGAGGAGGTTCTCCGAGCGCTTGAGCGGGTGCTCGGAACGGGCTTCAGGAGTGTGAACGTTGACCTCATATGGGGTTATCCGTCTCAAGGTGAGGAGGAGCTTCTTTTTGAGCTTGAGGAGCTTTCGCGCTTCGGTGTTTCGCACGTTTCCGCTTACCTCCTCACGCTATACCCCGAGACGAAGATGGGTGAGATGGCTCTTTCCGGGAAGATAAGTCCGCCCGACGAGGAGAGGATAGCGCGCCTTCACGAGCTTCTTTCGGAGGGGCTAAGGGCTTTGGGTTTTGAGCGCTACGAGGTCTCAAACTGGGCAAAGAGGGGACACGAGTGCGTTCACAACCTCACGTATTGGAGGATGGAGGAGTTTCTCGGCTTTGGTGCTTCCGCTTGGGGGCTTGTGGGAAGGGTGAGGTATATGAACGAGAGGAATATAAGCGCTTACATTGAGCTCGTATCCCTCGGTAAAAAGCCCGCAAAGGTAAAGGAAAAGCTAAGCCAGAAGGAATTTTTAAAGGAGAAGCTCATGCTCGGGCTAAGGACGCGCGAGGGGGTAGAGGAGGAGTATGAGCGTTTTGTCCCCGAACACATCAAGGAGTTTTTTGAAAAGAGCGGAGGGAGACTCAGGATAAGGGAAGACGCCCTCATAGTTTCAAACGAGCTGATAGCGGAGGTTCTTCGCCTCGTTGAGCTCAGCGGATGAGCGAGAGCATCTCCTTCACCGCGCGCTCAAAACCAAATATTACCGCGTTCGCGACGATTGAGTGCCCTATGTTTAGCTCCTCAACCACGTCCCCCGCTACCCTCATAAACTCCTTTACGTTTTGATACGTAAGCCCGTGTCCCGCGTAAACAGAAAGCCCGAGCTTCCGCGCCAGAAGCGCCCCTTCCCTTATTCGCTCAAGCTCTTTCCTCGCTTCATCAAATCTATGCTCGTTCCAGAGGTTTGCGAACCTTCCCGTATGAAGCTCAACCGCGTCCGCTCCCGCGCGCTTACTCGCCTGTATCTGCTTCTCGTCCGCTTCTATAAAAAAGGAGACCTCTATCCCAGCCTCTTTTATGGGCTTTACGTATTGAGAGAGATATTCTTCCATGGAAATAACGTCAAGACCACCTTCGGTGGTGATTTCTTCCCTCCTTTCTGGCACAAGCGTGACGCGGTCGGGCTTTACCTCAAGAGCTATAGCCCTCATCTCCTCGGTCGGCGCCATCTCAAGGTTAACGGGAACTATTACGAGCTTCTTTATGAGCTTCAGGTCTTCCTCGTTTACGTGCCTTCTGTCTTCCCGAACGTGGAGCGTAATTTGGTCCGCTCCCGCCTGCTGGGCTATGAGCGCGGCGAATACGGGAGAGGGTTCAAAGGTTCTCCTCGCTTGCCTCAGCGTCGCGACGTGGTCTACGTTCACCCCGAGTCTCATAGGTATAATTTTAAGTTTCCGCAAGAAGCCTGTAATGCTCCCTCGCGGTCTTTTCCCAATCAAATAGCTCCGCCCTTTTTAGACCCTTTTGTCTCAGTTCCTTCCTCAGGGACTCGTCAAGGAGGGTTTTCTCAAGGATATGGGCTATCTCCTCCGGGTCGTCTGGGTTTTGTATGTAGAGGGCTCCCTCCCCGCAGACCTCTGGGAGGCTCGCGCGGTTTGTAACAATCACGGGAGCACCGCAAGCCATAGCTTCTATCGGCGGGAGCCCGAAGCCCTCGTAATAAGAGGGGTATATAAAGACGCTCGCCCTTCTGTAGAGCTCCGCGAGAACCTCGTCGTTTACGTATCCTATATACTTTATGTAGCGCTCGGAGCGCCTTATCAGCTCAAGAATCTCCTCGTTCTTCCACCCGTCAAAGCCCGCGAGCAGGAGCGGAAACTCCCGCTTCAGTTGTTCCGGGAGGATGTTGTAAGCCTTTAGGAGGTTCTTCAGGTTCTTTCTCGGCTCAATTGAGCCGACGAAGAGGATAAAATTTTCGGGCGTTTTTAGAGAAGGGAGCGAGCCGTAAGGGTTAAAGAGCTCCTTGTCAACACCGAGGTGAACAGCGCTCACCCTCCCCTCAAGGGAGGGAAACATTTCCTCAATTTCCTTCTTTACGTAATTTGAGGGTGTTATTATCCTGTCCGCGTGAAGGGTTCTCTCAAAGAAACCCTCGGTTATATACCTTACCCTGTCTTCGGGGTGCCATTGGGGAAAGAGGAGGAATGAAAGGTCGTGAACCGTGACAACGAGCTTTTTCGCCCTTATACCGAGCGGAACGAAATTCGGCTCAAAGTATACGTCAAAACCCCTCCTCGTCC
>JAADEK010000087.1 GCA_013153455.1 Aquificota bacterium | reverse complement strand
TTTTTATTTTGGTGGAGGCGGCGGGAATCGAACCCGCGTCCGAGGACGGCGCCCCGTCCGAGGCTCTACAGGCTTAGCCCGTGATAAAGCGTTCCCCTCGGGTCGCCCACGGGCAAGCTCCCCGAGGGTAGCCCGCCTGAAGTGTCGGTAGCGCTCCGGCGGGCGAGAGCGCTACCCGAGCGGGCACGTCTTTCGCCCTCCCGCGGGGCGCCCGCAACCCCGCGGGGGACGCGCTGCCGTCAATTAGGCAGCGAGAGCGAGTTCAGCTTCGGGAGCTGTTTTGCTCGGCTGTTACGGGAGCCACCCGGCCTGCTCCTCGGGGAGCGCTCGTCCCCGTCGAAACCGTTCGCCCCCTTGCCAAAGTATTAATCTATAACTTTATAAACGCGCGGTCAAGGGCGCTTTTACCCCAAAAAGCCCATCTCCTTAAACTAAAATAAAACTATGAGCCTGAGGATATACAACACACTCAGCGGGAAGGTAGAGGAGTTCGTTCCCCTAAACCCTCCCAACGTCCTGATATACACATGCGGTGTTACCGTATACGACGACTCGCACGTCGGGCACGGAAGGAGCCTCATAGTCTTTGACGTATTTCGGCGCTTCCTTGAGCACCTCGGATACAACGTAAAGTTCGTAAGGAACTTTACGGACGTTGACGACAAGATAATAAAACGCGCTCAAGAAGAATGCACGGACTTCATGACGATAGCGGACCGCTACATAGCCCGCTACTACATAGACATGGAAAACATAAGGGTAAGACCGGCGGACGTGGAGCCCAGGGTTACCGAGCACATACCCGAAATCATAGAAGTTATAGAAAAACTCATACAAAAAGGTTACGCGTATGAAGTAGACGGGGACGTATACTTCTCGGTAAAGAAGTTCAAAGACTACGGAAAACTATCAAAAAGGGACGTAGAGGAACTCCTCGCGGGAGCGAGGATAGAACCATCGGAGAAAAAGAAAGACCCCCTTGATTTCGCCCTTTGGAAGTCCGCAAAAGCGGGAGAGCCCGCGTGGGAAAGCCCGTGGGGAAAGGGAAGACCCGGGTGGCACACCGAATGCGTTGCCATGATTTTCAAGCATCTCGGTGAGACGATAGACATACACGGCGGGGGACTTGACCTCGTATTTCCTCACCACGAGAACGAGATAGCCCAAGCGGAGGCGATAACCGGGAAACCATTCGCCCGCTACTGGATGCACAACGGTCTCGTTACCGTAGGCGGTCAGAAGATGTCAAAATCACTCGGCAACTACGTCACACTGAGAGAAGTATACACGAAGTATCACCCCGACGTTTTAAGACTCTTGGTTCTCTTCACACACTACAGAAGCCCCCTTGATTTTTCGTGGGAAAAGATGGAAGAAACGCTAAAAGCGTATGAAAGACTGAAGAACGCGGTAGAGGACGCCGAGCTCCTGAAGAAACTAAAGATAACCGAAGACACCGAAGGAGGAACGCATCCCCTTTACGACCATGTGAAGACCTTTGAGGAAAACTTCTACGCATCACTCAGCGACGACTTCAACACACCCGAAGCACTCGCCCACGCCTACAAGCTCGTATCGGAGATGAACAAAGTTCGGAACCAAGCTTACGTAAGGGGAAACGTAAGCAAGAGGGAGCTTGAGGCTTATGAGTTCAGCGCAAAGTCCCTCCTAAACACTATGAAGAAGATATTCGGACTTATGGAAGACCTATACCCCGAGTGTGAACCCAAAAAGCTCGTAGAAAAAGAGCTTGAACCCGGTCGGGTTCTTGATACCAAGCTCGTTGAGCTACTCGTTGAGGCGAGAAACATAGCGAGAAAGGAAAAAGTCTTCAAGATAGCGGATTTCATAAGGGACAAACTAAAGGAGCTCGGGATAATCCTTGAAGACACGCCCGCGGGAACAAAGTGGAAAAGGAAGGAAGGGGCTTAAAACCCGAAGCTCATGGGCATGTCCATATTTACGTCCTTCACCTCCTTTATCTGGGGAAATCTCTGTTTGAGAACCCTTTCTATCCCCGCCTTGAGCGTAAGGACGGACATACCGCAACCCGAGCACGCACCCACGAGCCTAACCAGAACGGTCCCGTCGTCTTGGATATCCACAAGCTCAACGTCACCCCCGTCAAACCTGAGCGCGGGACGAATCTCGTCAAGGACAGCCTCTATCTCCTCGCGCGTCGGGAGCCTGTTTTCCTGCTCTTGGGTTTCCTGATTCTTCTTCTCTTGCTCCATCGCACACCTCCTTACAAAGGATATATAAAGAAAATTTATACGAACCCCCTTACGGGGGTTATGCTTAACGTCATTTATTGAGCTTCTCGTATACCTCCGCTATCCTCCTTGACGCCTCCTCATAGGAGAGCTCATCAAGGTCTATCTCATACCAACCTTGGCGCCTGAACCAGCGCATCTGCCTGCGCGCTTGCTCCTTTGTATTCCTTATCGCGCGCCTGATGCACTTCTCAAGGCGCTCCTCACCCTTAGCGCAGGGCACAAACTCCTTGTAGTCTATGGCTTGAGATGAGGTCAAAAAGTTCTCATAACCGAGTTCAAGAAGACGCCTTACCTCTTCAAGAAGACCGTCCCTTACCATATCCCGAATCCTCTCCTCAATGCGCTTGTATAGACTTTCGGGACTTCTCTTCAGGTAAAAACCCACGAAATCAATCTTAGGCTTTTCCCACGTATGAAACGAGGAAAAAGCCCTCCCGGAACTCAGGAATACCTCAAGAGCCCTTACAATTCTCCTCAGGTCGTTTTTGTGTATCTTCTTCGCGTATAGGGGGTCCACGACCTTTAACTTCTCGTAAAGAAAGTCCTTTCCCTTCTTTTTTGCTATATTGTAGAGCCTTTTCCTGAGCTCCCAATCGGGCTCGGGCGTTTTGTCAATGCCGTAGAGAAGGGCTTGTATGTATAGGTAAGTTCCGCCCGCGACTATAGGCACCTTTCCCTTCTTTCGGAGCTCATTTATTATCTCTTTAGCCCTTTCCTCAAAGATTTTTGCGTCAAAGTATCCGCCCGGCTCAACGACGTTGATAAGGTGATGGGGAACCTCTCGCATACACGAGAGGGGCTTTGCGGTTCCTATGTCCATGAGCTTATAGACCGCCATGCTGTCCGCGCTTATTATCTCCCCTCCCAGCCTTTTTGCTACCCTGCAGGCTACCTCCGATTTTCCTACCGCGGTGGGTCCTCCTATTATAAGAGGCTTCATACGAATACTTAATCTATTCTTATGAGGGGCTTCGGTCAGCCTGCTGTAAAATAGACTTTTGTCATGAAAAAAGCTGAGGAAGTCCCCGGTATAACCGTCTCCTTCAGCATAAAGTTCCCCTTCATAATGTGGTTCAAGGACTACAACAAGGAAAAGTTTATAAGGGACTTAATTGCGGGTGTCACGGTAGCCGCGGTATACGTCCCGCAGGCTATGGCATACGCTATGCTCGCGGGGATGCCACCGATTCACGGTCTTTACGTCGCCTTTATAGCGACAATCGTAGCCGCGCTTTTTGGTAGCTCACGCTTCCTAAACACGGGACCCGTCGCTATGACCTGTTTGCTTTCCGCTTCGGTTCTCTACGGACTCGGTTTTGAACCCCAGACACCCGACTGGATAAGGTATATGGCTCTGCTCGCTTTTATGGTAGGTCTTATCAGACTAACCGTAGGTATATTTAAGCTCGGTTTTATGGTTGACCTTATATCCAACAGCGTTGTCGTAGGTTTTACATCCGCGGGTGCGATGGTAATAGCGCTTTCACAGTTCGGGCACCTGTTCGGATACAAGATAGAGCGCTCAACGCATATATTTGACGTCGTCGTTGACCTCGTCAGTAAGATTGAGATGACAAACCCCTACACGCTCGCAATCGGTATACTCGCTTACTTAATCATATGGGTTTCACGAAAAATAAGCGTTTACATACCGGGTGCCCTCATAGCGGTAATAGTTACTTCTTTCCTCGTTTATCAGTTTCAGCTTTACAAGTTCGGTGTTGATATAGTGGGTGAAGTCCCTCAAGGGCTTCCCACCCCCGAGCCTCCTCCCTTTGATTTTGCGGTTATGAGTAAGATGTGGGGAGGAGCCTTCGTCGTTGCTTTCTTCGGACTGATTGAGGCGGTCGCGATAGCAAAGACGCTCGCGGTCCGCGTCGGGGACAAGTGGGACCCAAATCAGGAGCTTATAGGTCAAGGGCTTGCCAATATAGCGGTTTCGTTCTTCAAGGGATTTCCCGCCGGGGGGTCGTTCTCACGCTCCTCCCTTAACTTCACCCTCGGCGCGGTGACTCCCCTTGCGAGCGTTATCTCGGGTCTTTTGGTCGGTCTTACGCTGTTTTTGCTCGCTCCCGCGTTTTACTACTTGCCTAAGGCTGCGCTCGCTGCGATAGTTCTTTCCGCGGTCATAAACCTCATAAGACCCCAAGATATCCTGAAGCTTTACAGGATAAACAAGGTTGACGGTATAGTAGCGGGTCTTACGTTTGCGTCGGTTTTCTTTATGGACCTATGGGTTGCGATAACGCTCGGCGTTCTTGCTTCCTTGGGCAGTTTCGTATACAAGACGATGTATCCCCGTATTGTCATACTCACGAGAGACCCGGTGAGCAGGACTTTCGTGAACGCGGAAAAGAGGGACCTCCCCGAGTGTCCCCAGATAATGTTTATAAGACCCAATATGTCCATTTATTTCGGAAACGCTCAATACGTTTACGACTATATACTTGAAAAGGTTGAGGAAGCCCTCGCGAGCGGAAGACCGCTAAAATTCGTCCTCATAGACATGGAAGCGGTTAACTACGTTGATGCAACGGGTGCCCAAACAATCGTCAGACTCGTTGAGGATATAAAGAAAAAAGGGGTAGAGGTTGCGTTTGCGAACATAGGGTGTGACGTTTACCCGATTCTTGAGAACGCGGGCTTTGATAAGGTTGTAAACCAAGACCTCGTCTTCAACGCGAAGGGCGAAGCCATAGGTGAGCTCTTCAAGCGTCTTGACCACGACTACTGCAGGGAAAAGTGTCCTTACGTCGTCTTTGACGAGTGTCTGCAGGTAAAGCCTAAGGAGAAGGTTGAGCAACAAAAAAGGGTAGCCTGAGTTTGGTGCGGGTGGCGGGAGTCGAACCCGCACGCCCTTACGGGCACCGGATCCTGAGTCCGGCGCGTCTGCCAGTTCCGCCACACCCGCTAAAGGTGCCCGATTTCGGATATATAGTTTACTCCCCGCCTCCGGGGGAGTCAAGAATATAAAATTTTGTTGATTTTTAACATTTCACTCAACCCCCGAAAATTCGTGTAAGCGCTAACTAACTTCAGGGGTAAAAAGAGGGGTAAAAATTCAAAGGTCTTCTTAGAAACTCAATGGATATCTCAACCTCCGGGGTTTTGGTTGGGATTGGAGGTAGACAGAAAATGAAGTCCTCTTGACAGACCT